>JAOADY010000149.1 GCA_026417075.1 Caloramator sp. | reverse complement strand
TGCAGATACTACCTCTGCGCCCATAAGTTGGCCTATCTGAATCTCGTAGAGTTTAGCGTATAGTCCACCCTTAGACAAGAGTTCTTCATGAGTTCCTTCCTCAACTATTTTCCCACCATCAACAACCATTATCCTATCTGCATCCCTTATAGTTGACAGCCTATGGGCTATTACAAAGGAAGTTCTGCCATATAAAAGCTTTTTAATTCCTCTTTGTACTATTCTTTCAGTAAAAGTGTCGATATTTGAAGTTGCCTCATCAAGTATTAGAATCCTCGGATTTGACAGTAGTGCTCTTGCAAAGGATATAAGCTGCCTTTGACCAACAGAAAGCCTTGATCCTCTTTCATTGACTTCTGTCTGATATCCTTTTTCAAATTTCATTATAAATTCATGAGCTCCTACTGCCTTTGCAGCAGCAATTACTTCTTCATCAGAAGCATCAAGTTTTCCATATCTTATGTTTTCCATTATAGTGGTTGAAAAAAGAAAAGTATCCTGAAGCATAATTCCCATCTGACTTCTTAGGGATTCAATATCAACATCTTTTACATTTTTACCATCGATTAAAACCTCTCCACTTTGTGCATCATAGAATCTGCTTATTAGATTTACTATCGTAGTCTTACCTGCACCAGTAGGCCCAACAAGAGCAATTGTTTCACCAGGATTTACTTTAAAACTTACATTATCAAGAACTAAATCTCCAATTTCATAAGAAAAGACAACATTTTTAAACTCAACATATCCCTTTATTTTAGGCATTTTTACAGCATCAAATCTATTAACAATATCCGGTTTAGTATCAAGTATCTCAAAAACTCTCTCTGCAGCTGCAAAATTAGTAATAAGAGAATTATAGAAGTTACTTATATTCATTACAGGTCTCCAAAACATACCTATATAAGACGTAAAAGCTACTAAAGTACCAACAGTTATATTGCCTTTATCTATAAGTTTTATACTATACCAATATACAACAACAGTACCTATACCAGCAGAAAATTGAACTAAAGGCCAAAACATATCTCCAAGCTTTACAGCTTTCACAAACGCTCCCATCATTTCTTTTACTAATTTAACAAAACTTTTATATTTTTTATCTTCAAAAGTAAAGGTCTGCACTACTCTTATGCCTGAAAAGTCCTCATGGGTAAAAGCATTTACATTAGAACGTTTTGTTCTAAATATCTGCCATCTTTTTCTACTGTAAATTTCAATAATAAACATTGTAACCGAAAGAAAAGGCAATATAATAATTGAAGCAATTGCAAGCTGATAATTCATCAAAAACATAACAATAGATACAAAAATTAGCGTTAAAATATCAGGTATAAAATTTGTTACACTATTTGTAAAAAGTTCTTGCAGAGAATTTATATCTCCAACTACCCTTGCAAGTATTTTACCCACAGGTCTGCTATCAAAAAATTCAAAAGAAAGTTTTTGTATATGAGAATAAAGTTCATGTCTTATAGTAAGAAGTATACTATTTGAAACAGAAGCCATACTTTTTATCCTAATTTTTGAAGCATACATAGCAACAAAATTAATAATTATCATTAAGATTCCTATCTTCAAAAGTCCTTTTAAATTGTTATTTACAATATATTTATCTATTGCAATTTTTAAAAGATATGGATTTACTATATTACATAACATTACAAAAATCATAAGAAAAACTATCATTAAAACTTTCAATTTATATGGTTTCATATATTTAAGAAGCCTTATTATAATTTCAAAATTTGATTTCTTTTTTATATCTTCATCTTGTTTTATTATATTTTTTGCCATTATATCACCTGCCTATCTAAATCTTTAAAATCTTTAAATTGTTCACAATAAACTTCGTAATATCTTCCTCTTTGCTTTAAAAGAGTTTCATGATCTCCTCTTTCAACTATTCTACCTTTTTCAAGAAAAATAATTTCATCAGCATTTTTCACAGCAGATATTCTATGAGCTATTATAAAAATAGTTACTTTCTTATCATCGCAATATAGATTCTTTAAAAGCTGATATTCAGTATCTGTATCTAAAGCCGATGTTGCATCATCAAGTATTAAAACTTTTGAATTCTTTATAAGAGCTCTTGCAATGGATATTCTCTGTTTTTGTCCACCCGAAAGTCCTATTCCTCTTTCTCCAATAACAGTATTATAACCTTCATGAAATTGACTTATAAAGTCATCTGCACAGGCTTCTTCACACACTTTGCGTATATCTTCAATAGAAGCATTAGGATTGCCAATCTTTATATTTTCTTCTATTGTTTCTGAAAATAAAAATGTATCTTGAAAAACATATGCAATATTTTCTCTTAATTGACTTAAACATAAATCTCTAACATCAACTCCATCAAAAAGAACTTGCCCTTCACTCACATCATAAAATCTTCCAATAAGATTAACAAGGGAAGTTTTACCTGAACCCGTTGTTCCCATAATTGCAATAGTTTGACCAGGCTTTACATCAATGTTTATATTTTTTAAAACATATTCATCATTGTATTTAAAACTAACATCTTTAAAAGTAACTCTTCCATTTACTTTATCAAGTTTTATGGGATTATCATTATTTTTAATTTCTGGTGTTAAATCCATTATATTAAATATTTTTTTAGCTGAAGCATTACTTTGAGCCATAACATTTGTCAGCCAACCTAACATTCTCATAGGCCATATAAGCATCCATAAATATCCATTAAACTCAACAAGACTACCCAAAGAAAGATATTGCTTCATAACTAACATTCCACCTACAGAAACAACAAGTACAATAGCTATATTACTTAAAAGTTCCATGATAGGAAAATATCTTGATATAACATCTGCCTGCTCCATATTCAATTTGTAACTCATTTTATTCATTTCAAGGAATCTTAATATTTCATGTCTTTCTCTTGCAAAAGCCTTAACAAGCCTTACTCCAGCTATGTTTTCTTGAGCAGTTGTATTAAGTATAGCAGCTTGATCGCTTATCTTTCCGTATGTAATACCTATTTTTTTCTCAAGTTGAAAAGCAAAATATGCAATAAATGGCATAACTAAAAGACTAATAAATGCAAGTTTATAGTTAATTGTAAAAAGAATTACAGAAGCTGTTATAAAATATATACAATTTTCAAGAAAGAGCCTTATACCATAAGAAACATTACTCCATATATTATCTATGTCTTCTCCTATTCTTGACATTAGTTCTCCTGTATTCATTTCATCGAAATATTTAAAAGAAAGACTTTGAATATGAATAAATAAATCACTTTTTAAATCAATACTAACAAGAGATGAAATATAGTCAAACAAATATTCATTAATATAACAAAATATAGCTCTTGTTACGGAAATAAATACTAATCCAAGCAAAACTTTTGAAAATAACTGCCTTTTGTTTTCAATTATAACTTTATCAATCATTATCTTTGTAAAGTATGGATTAAACATATCAAGCACGATACTTAAGAGCATCGCAATTATAGATATAATTAAATAAATTTTATACTTTGATACATACTTAATTAATACGCGTTTCATTAACTGTCCCTCCTACTAAAAAATAAAAGACCAGGATAATCCCATGGTCTTATAAAGTCAAAAATAGGAAAAATCTATACATATAATAAGGCCATGGGTACTCAGCCCACGACCTTACGTTACACCTTCATATATTAGATATAACCTTTTTCATGGAGGTAGGCTGAGAATTTAGTTTTTGACGCAAAAATACTTACTACATATGCATTGCAACTACTTAAAACTTGATTATTATTTCTTAATTTAATCATAATGCTACCTCCTTTTCTCAAAATTCATAGTCTTAGTTTACTTCATTTTACCAATGCTGTCAATAGATATTAAATCTTAATTGAATAATATTTTTTATGTGATAAATAATAAATATGTAAAATATTTTGGAGGTGTTTATATGAATCAAATAAATAGAAGTATTGGATGCAACGTTACAGAATGCAAATATCACGCACAAAAGGAACCCTACTGCTCCCTCGATAGAATAGATATTACCCATCATGAAGAGCCGGCAAGAACAAAAGAAAGCACTGACTGCCACAGCTTTGAACCAAAGAGATAAAAGCAGACTGCCTTAAGAAAATTTTCTTAAGGCAGTCTTTTAAATTATTTTGTATAATCCTTTAAAATATATCCAATCTTGCCATTGAAGTTTATTTTATACCATCCATTAACCTCATCTAATACTTTAACTTTTTTATCCTTTGGTAATCTTCCTAATTCATTTCCTTTCGTCGATGCAGAATCTCTTACAATTAAACTTGAAGCTGTAATTGTTACATATTTTGTTTCAGGTTTTAACACATCAACTTTGCATTTTGCAGTTAATCCTTTAAACTCTGCTTCTATCTCTCCTGATATATTTTCTTTAACAGTATTTGCAGTAAATATTCCATTTTTAATAATACCAAGTTTATTATCTACTTTAAAATTTATAAGACTGTTATCTATATCATAGGAATTTCCATAAATATCATAGGCTAAAGCTTCTAAAGATAGGCTTTTCCCTGATAATATAGAAATATAGGATGGAATAATACTAAATCCCGCAGGTATAATATCCTTTTTATCTGTAACAGTAATTTTTATTTCTGCTGTTTTGTTTAATAGATTTGCCCTTATATTAGCAATTCCTGGTTTTAAAGTTTTTATAACCCCAAACTGATCTACAGACACAACTAAAGGATTATCTGATTGCCATATCACATCCTTTTCCCTAAAGGATGTTAAAGGTATTATATAATCGCTATAAAGCATAGAAAAATCACCATATAAACTAAGCTGTTTTGTGCAACCTGCTGGAAGTTTCATCTGTCCAGAAATATCCTTTAAAGTATCTATAATAGATATATTTTGAACAATAGGAACAACTTTTTTAGATACACTATTTCCTGATACAGTAAATTTAGTATAGGATAAAAATCCTCCATCCCTCGGGCTTATATATCGTTTGTTTCCAGCGTTTCCATCTATTGTATAAACAACTCCTCCGACGCTCCAGCTTTTAAATACATGAAGATGACCGAAAACTACATTTATATTCTTTGAAGGATATTTTTTCTTATAGTCACTAAGCATATTCTCAAGTTTTGATGCATCGGATGAAATCATTTGATGACCTGTATTAAAGCTGTCCCTTGTTGGAACATGAGTGTATATAAATATGTTCTTTTTATCAGTTTTATTAAGAAGTCTTTGAAGGTAATCAAACTGTGTTGGATCCGATGCAGTAATGCTTTGCCCTATTGCACTGTTTATAGATATAAAAAGTGAATTTCCAAATTCAAAACTGTAAGTCGGGGATCCAAAATATTTAATATAATTGTTCAGATTTCCCGAAAAGGCTTCATGATTTCCTGCATTAAACATTATAGGCTTATTCTTAATAATTGAAACTTCACTCAATGCATCCTGCCATTCATCTTGTGAGTCACTATCGATTAAATCCCCGTTTTGTATAACAAGCTCTGAATTATCGCTGTTTATTATATTATAAATCTCATAAGCATAACCTTCATCATGACCGTCTGAAACAAAGGATACAGTGAAATTTTCAGCGTTATCTGGTCCTTTAATAGGATCAACAGTAAATTTAACTGAGATTTTATCTGAGATATTACCTGCCCTATCCTTTGCATAAATAGAAGCTATATGTTCTCCCTTTGAAAGGTCTTCAGGAAGAGCATATCCCCAGCCAGATTTTTCATCATAATAAGCATTAAGTCTTTTATCGTCAACAAAAACATAAATATCGGAGCTTAAAACTCCAGAGCGGTTGTCCTTTATGTTAAAGCTTATTCTTGGAGTTGATGTTTTTATAATTGAATTATTCAATGGAGTTATATTGCTTATTACAGGAGCTTTATCATCATTATCGAGGTCAACTGTAAAAGTCCCTTTAAAAAACGGATTAGCTCTGTTTGATAATTTATCTGAAGCTTCAACTTCAAAGGTATGAATTCCCTTTGAAAGCTCCTTTGCATTATATATTAAAACATTTGTAGTTTCATTAAAAGAAACAGGAACAGTTTTTCCATCAAGCCTTGCCTTTATAGACTTTTTATCAACCCCTGACTTATCCTTTATGATTACTGATATAACTGTATCGCTGCTATATACATTTTTATCTGGTTTAAAATTATAAAATTCAGGCCCTTTAAAATCTTCATCATCATTATAAGTAAACCTTATATCATCAAAATAAACAGTTCCCTTATAATTTAAGCTCTTATCACATTCAACCATATAAAAATAATCCAGGGATATCGGTAGAGTCATATTTGATGGAATATCAGCATCTACATATTTCCATCCAGTCCAATTGATTCTTTGAACTATATCTATAGTTCTTTTATTAGATTCACCGTCAGTTAAGACAGCCCTAAGCCATGGTGCACGACCATCTCCATATACCCACATTCCTATTTTTTTAGGTCTTTCAAAAGTAGTATATAGTAAATTTATATCGTTACCATTTTTATCTTGAAAAGTAGGTCTTATATTTATAGTTCCATTGTATTGTTTAGACCAGTTTTTAGTATCATAACTAATCCTTAAACTGTACTTACCGCTCTTAGATACACCTGTTACTATTGAAGCATTTCCTCCCATATATCCATCTACTGTATAACGTTTTAAATCATTATGTTCAAAACTATCTATAAGAGTCGAATTCTGCCCTACAATAACCTGAACAGATGCACTTACTCCTCCAGCTTGAGCAGTAACAATTCCTTTCCCTTTTTTAGCTGTTACAGTTAAAATACCGTTAGAATCTATACTTCCAATATTGCCGCTAACACTCCACTTTGCTGCAGAATTGCTTATAACAGCAGGTATTTCTCCTTCACACATAGCTTCAAGATAAAACTGTTTTTTCCCTCCTGTTGGGAGTATTACAGTTCCGTTTTCTTTAATCTTTAATGAATCTAGGGTGTCAACTACATTAACATATGCTTTACCAGATGCTGACTTTAATGAGACAATAACATTCCCCTCAGCTGCTTTTGAGGCTGCCTTAAAGTTTCCTTTTGAATCTATGTTCCCTATTCCGCCTTCTGTACTCCATAATATGCTACTATTTGTAAAATCAGCAGGATTTAAATTAGTATCCACTCCTTTTAAACTGAACTTGAAATTAGAGTTTTTATAAATATAAATATCCCTGTCTACTATTATATCTCCTGCCTCATAAGTCTTCGAGCTGCTGCTTACAAACAATATACCATTTGTAATAGCTCTCTCTCTTCCATCAGAGGGTCTATTTACTACATTTACAAAATTATTTCCATAGAGCCTTACATTCATTTGAGTTGAACCGCCGCCATCTAAAGCTGTTGCTGTAACTGCACCCATATCAAGCATAACCTTTGCCATCTCGCTAAAAGTTATACCATCGCTTATTCCAGAAGAAGGCTTACCATAATCAACAGCTACAGCTATTATTTTATTATCCTTTGTAATGCCCACTGCACTTCTTGCCTTTCTTGAAGTTACATGGGAATAGGCTGCTCCATTTTTGACCATTTCATTAACTGTTAAGGCTCTCCCATTCTTTACTATATACGCATAGGTTCCAATAGCCTCTACAATTCCCTTTTTATTAAAATCAAATTTAAATTTTATTTTATCCCCTTCTTTTATATGAGACTTTACCCAGTCAAATTTACTTCCATTACTTGCAATAACTATGCAGTCTTCAGGTATTTTAATGCTCTTGCTTCCAATTCCTAATGATTCAACAACGCCTTCATATTCAACTCCTAATTTTATAGGAGAAGTTATTCCCCTTACTAAAGTTAATGCACCATTTGATGCATAATTTGAAAAATCAATCCTTTTACTCTCATTTATTTGTGGTGTTAAAACTATTATATTATTTTTATAACTCTCTCTATTAATATTAAAAATGTCTACTGTGTCTCCGTTTGCTGAAAGTTTTCCTTCCATATATATATTTTCAATAAAAGGCTTTTTATTTTCATCCAGCCCAAATACAGGGTATATCTTTTCTTCGCTCCTTGCAAAATACCCTGCAAGTATTGCACCTTCTTTTATCTGAGGTCCTGTACTCACGCCTGTTGCCATACTAAACATATCAGCATTGATTCCAGCAACAACATTATTTCCTTTGAATATTTCTCTTTGTATTTGCTGTGATAGAGTATTATACTTATTTACTGTATCCTTTGCTTTAGAAAAGATTATATTCACATCTTTATCATTTAAATCTGCCGTAATAATGTTCATTCTCTGTTTTATATTTGAAGATGTATAAACTTGTTTTTCTGTATATGTAATACCCTTTGCAATTGGCTTATTATATAGCTCAATCTCAACCCCCTTTACCTTTTTTACATCAGCAGCAAAAATTCCTGCTGTAAAAAAGAGGACAGTAAATAGTGAAATTACTCTCTTTTTCAACTTCATTTCATCACCCTTTTCATGAATTTTATTTTGCATCATTATTCCAAAGCCTCCTTATACTGCATTCTACAAAATATGACGTTAAAAGTATACATAATGTTCCAAAATATTTAAGCATAAAAATAGGGCGTAATGCCCTATTCAAACACATTTATTATATCTTTGAAAACATCCCTATTGCCTTTTATTTTAGTTTCACTGCCAAGAACACATATATATTCATGTTTCATAACGTTATATAAAAGATTATCAAAACTTCTTATATCATCTACCGTAGTATTTAAAACCTCATCTCTTTCCCTTTGCAAATCTTCATATGTTAAATGTGTTATATAATATATATCTGCTATCTCTCCTTTTCCTGCTGGTGTTAAAGGATAATCGAGCCTGCCTATTGTTCCTATTATATACTTTGTCATCTCCCTTTCATCAGCATTAAAGTTCTTTAAATATTCATAGGCACTATTATATACAGAAATCGTTTCCTTAAGATTCGGATCTCTGTAGGATACAAAAGCTAAATTCCCTGACCTGTCAAACCTCATAAAGCATCCATAAGCACCGCCCTGAACCCTTACACGATTCCACAGATAATCTCCTGTCAATATAGTCCTTAAAACCTGCATCCTTCCTGTATAAGTATATCCTTCCTTCATAAAATTATATCCCTTTGCAACGTATTGAACATTGCCAGGAGTTAAAAGTCCTTCATTTTTAGGATTTAAATCGAATTCATATAAAGCCGGAGCAAATTTTTTATTTCCAAGATGTTTTAAAAGTTCCCCTGAATTTTCTTCAAAGGCTGAATAATCTTTTTCCTCTGTTGTAACGCTTATAATAAGGTTATCTTTGTTAAATATAATATCTGCAACCTTTTGAAGATTTTTTATAATTTCATCTGCTTTAGCATCATAATTTTTTTCAATATCTGCTATGAATTTATAATAACTAAGTCCAGAAAGTTTTTCTAAATATGCTCCTGACTTTGAAAAATAAGAAAACAATCTCATAGATGAAATAAGATGCCCTTCATAGGATATTCTCATCTCAATTCTTGATTTAACTTCCTGAATTATTTCCTTCAGTCTCTTTTTATCATCGAAGCAGGATTTACCTATTATTTGACCTATAAGTTCAAGAAGTTTTGGCATTTTATCACAAAGAGCCTTTGATTTTACTATGAATTGTGGGTAAAACTTATCATAGTTCTCTTTTTCATCATAGGCATAAACTCCAAAATTAATACCGCCAGTATTAATATTTATCTCATTAGCAAGATCAGAATAATTAAGTTCCTCAGTATCTATCTTGCCCAATACATTAGAAAGCAAAGTTATATAAGGTAAAAGTTCATTAGGAACAGCCTCAGTATTAAAAAGAAGATTTACATAGGCTATTTTATTAGTAAATATCGGATGCAAAAGAACCTTTATATCCTGAACATTCTTCTCCTTAATAGGAAGTCTTTCTGCCTTTGGATTAATATCTTTAATTGAAAGCATTGGAAGCTTTTCAATATCTTCCTTAGAATCAGGCTCTTCTTGTCTTTTTTTAAGAGCTTTAGTCTGACTAATAATTCTATCTATTTCCTCTTCTTTCATTCTCTTTTTAATATCTGACAATTTTCTTTTAATATCCTCAGCCTTTTTCTCAGCAAGACCTTTTTGAGGTACAAGTGAAAGAAGCAAGCTGTGATTATTATTTAAAAGATACTTTTCAATAAGGCTTTCAAAATAATTTTCCTTCATTTTTTCTTTAATCTTTTCAAGGGTCTTTCCATATTCAAGATGCAAAGAAGGATTTTCATCATAAAGCCAGCTGTCCATTAGCTTTATATCATAAAGTAGCCCTTTAGGCATCCCTTCTTCATAGGCTTCCCTCATTTCAAACTCTCTTTTATTTATCGAAGCCTCTATAAGCTTTTTATCTATCCCATCTTCAACAAGCTTTCTTAAGGTTTTAAAAACTACTTCCTTAAATTTTTCCTTCATTTCAATATTTGAATTTTTAACAATTATTGTAAACACAGGCTGCATTATGCTTGAGTCAAACTGTCCTAAAACATCTTTACCTATATTAGCTTCAATAAGTGCTCTTTTCAATGGAGCTGCCGGTGTTTCAAGAAGAAGATGTTCAAGTATATTTAACGCAAGATAGCTTTCTGCGTCTGTTGATTTTCCTGTAACAAAGCTTAGACTTAAAAATGTTTTATCCTTTTCTTCTTCATTTGGAGTTATAGGATATTCTAATGATAATTCTCTCATAGCATCAAAGGGTTTTTGCTCATTAATCCTTGAATCAATTTCAATTCTATCAAAATCTTTCAAATATTTTTCATTTAAAAATTCAAGTTCTTTCAAGGTATCTCCATTACCATAAAGATATATGTAACTGTTTGAAGGATGATAATATTTTTTATGAAACTCAATAAACTTTTCTTGTGTAAGATTTGGAATATAGTCAGGATCCCCTCCCGATTCATTTTTATAGGGGCTATCTGGGAAAAGGTGCTGCTGTATTCTTCTCAAGAGTATTGATTCAGGAGAAGAAAAAGCGCCCTGCATTTCATTATAAACGACTCCTTTGTATGTCATCTCTTCATCTTTATCGTTGAGTTCATAATGCCAGCCTTCCTGCATAAGTATCTCAGGATATTTATATATATTAGGATAAAGAACTGCATCCATATAAACATCCATTAGATTAAAGAAATCCTTCTCATTCCTGCTCGCAAAGGGATACATAGTCTTATCTGAAAAAGTAAAAGCATTAAGGAAAGTATTAAGAGAACCTTTTAAAAGCTCAACAAAGGGCTCCTTTGAAGGAAACTTTCTTGAGCCGCATAGAACTGAATGTTCAAGAATATGCGGAAGCCCCGTATCATCATAGGGTGGAGTTCTAAAACCAATAGAAAAAACCTTATTATCGTCATCATTAGAAAGTTTATAAAGTTTTGCACCGCTTTTTTCATGAACAAATAAAAGTGCTGAAGAATTTATTTCTTCTATTTTTCTTTTTTCAATTAGTTTGAAGCCATTATAAACCTTATTAACTTCAAATTCCATTTTTTTACCCCCTTTTTTATAAAAATATTAATTATTTTCTATACTTCTTTTTTCAGGCTTTTTTATAAAATTAAAATTAGCCTCAGTTAATAGTATTGCTAAAAATATAAACAAACATCCTAAAACCATAGTAAACGTAAATTTTTCTTTAAGTATTATAACCGATAATATGCTTCCAAATACGGACTCCAATGATAAAATAATTGCAGCATGGGTTGATAAAGTATATTTTTGTGCAACGTTTTGAACAAGAAATGCTAAAAGCGTGCTAAATATTACAAGATAAAATATAGCAAAGGCAGAACTTCTATTTATTCCATAGGGAAATGGCTCAAAAATAACTGCAAATATAAGTGATGCAAAGCCTGCAAAACCCATTTGTATTATAGATAAAAGTATAGGGTCCATATTCTGTGCATAATGCCCTATTGCCAAAATCTGTGCTGCAAAAAACAAAGCACAAATAAGAGTTAAAGCATCTCCTTTATTCAAATAAAATCCTTTACCATTAAGAGTTAAAAGTCCTATACCAGACAGAGTTAAAAAAGCTGCTATTGTCGACTGAAGACCTGGGCCTTTTTTGCTTACTATCCAATATAAAAAAGGAACTATTACAACATATGTGCCTGTTAAAAAGGACTGCTTACCTACTGTTGTATACTGAAGTCCTATTGTTTGAGTTGCAAAACCTAAAAACAAAAAAATTCCAATTATAAAGCCTGATTTTATATCTTTCTTCGTAATATTTTTAATTCTCTTATTAAAAATAATAGAAAGAATTATAAAGGATAATATAAATCTTATTGATAACATATAAAAAGGCTTAATGTTATCGAGGGCATTTTTAACTGCAACGAATCCTCCGCCCCATATAAATGCTACAATAAATAAAGATATATCAGCATAAACACCTTTTGTTTTATTAATCTTATTATTTCCCATATACCACCCTCCTATATTTATACATACATTTAGATTTTATACCAATATTTTTATTTTAACAAGATAATCCTTCTTTGTTTTTTACCTTTATCAATCAAAAATATAAAACCCTATTTAAATATAAAAATCTCTACCCATTGATATAAAATTAAAAAGCCCATAATAAATAATACTTTGTATTTTATACACAAGTATCAATTATTATGAGCTTATATAAGATTATACATTAATTATATATATTAGAAAATTCAATATTTACATTTTGAATAAGTCTGATGTCTTCAAAATTTTCTTTATTTTTATAAGTTTCATTTTCTTCAATAATCTCATATGGTAAAAATATTTTAAAACAAGTTCCCTCCCCTACGCTACTTGAAAACTCTATATTCCCATTTAAAACATCTACAAAAAGCTTAGTTAGATAAAGTCCTATTCCTGTTCCTTCACAACTTCTTGAAAGACTGTTATCTATTTGTCCAAAACGTTGAAAAATAATATACTGTTTATTCTCAGGTATTCCCACACCCTCATCCTTCACTTCTAAACATATACCCTTTTTACGTTCTAAAATATATACATATATGTTCTTTTTTGGTGGAGTATATTTGATAGCATTTGAAAGCAAATTTAAAAGTATTCTTTCATATTTTTCTTCATCTATTGCAACTATTTTACTATGTGTATTTGATATAAAGTAAATGTCTATATCCTTTTGCTTTGCATATATAAAAACTAAGTCTATTATAGCCCGTGTTAATTTAACTATGTCTATATTTTTTTTATTAACTTTTAAATATCCTGCATCGGCTCTAACAATGTCAAGAAGATTGTTAACAAGTCTTATCTGCTGAAGGCAACTTTGTTTAATTCTTTTTATATATCCTTTTGCTTTTTCAGAAAGTTCATCTTTACATAAAGACTCCATTGTCTGAACTGCTGCACTAATAATAGAAAGGGGAGTTTTAAATTCATGAGTTATAAAAGCAAAAATCTCTCCTTGCATTTTAAGTACTTTTTCCATAGCTTCTCTTTGTTCTACCTCTCTTGTAATATCAATTATTACCATAAGTATTTCATAAATTTCTCCCGATGAATTTAATATAGGCTGAAATATTAAATTAGAATATATTTTCTTATCTTTTTTTATTATTTCAGCATTTTCAATTTTGATAGTATTTTTATTTTTTTCCATTTCTACAATATATCTGTATATTTCTTCTTTTTTGTAATCAATGGATAAAGATTTTAGAATTTGTCCCTCGTTAATCGTATCAAGATTCATATGAAATTGAGGTACTACTCCTTTTATAAATTCCTTTGCCTTTTTATTCATCTCAATTATAACAAAATCTGGATAAGTTATTCTGATTAGTGGAAGTTCGAGAGAATCAATTATTTCATAAAAATGCTCCATTTGAGTTTTTAATATTTCTTCATAATTTACCTGTTCTGTAATATCTCTAAAACACAAAACAGCCTTTGAAATTTCTCCATTTTTATCATATATAGGACTCCCAAATGTGCTTACATGTAATATTTTATCTGGATGTTTTATAGTTTGTATAAAATTTTCTACCCTTTCTCCCCTAAGTACCCTAAATCCCACAAGTTTTTCATAGGGTATTTCATTGCCATCACAATCATAATAAGTAGTATTTTTTAATGTATCATTATATTTTTCAATGTTTTCAAAATTATAAAATATTTTCTTTGCAGAATCATTTAATAATTCATATCTTAAATTCTTATCAACTATAGCAATTCCATCAGATATATTTTTTATAATAGCTTCAAGCTGATCCTTTTGTTCTTTTATTAAAAGAGCCTGCTTTTCAAGTTTTTTTCTTTTTAAAACATCATTAGTTATTTCCTTAACAGTAACTATAGAATATTTTATAATTCCCTTTTCCTTAATAGGAGTTATATTTATAGAGTAATATGCAACCTTCCCATCCATTTTAATATGTTTGTATTCTTTCACGCTATATGTTTCACCTGTTTTTAATATACGTTCCCATATCTTATTCCAAAATCCAATTTCTACTTTTGTTTCTATATGCTCTATTATTTTTTTTCCAATTATATTTTCTCTTTTCGTTGTCTCCTGATATAAAAAATCATAAAAATTTTTATTTGCTTTTAAAAGTATAAAATCAGGATAAGAAAACAACGCTATGCCTACAGACTTATCTGAATAAAATTGAATTTTTTCAAAAAAATTCATCTTTTGTTTTATACTTTTTTCATATTTTTGTATAAAAGTATAAACATATTCTCCTCTTTTTTTCATTTCATCTTTTTTTAATGTAACAATTTTAGCTTTAAACATACTATCAAATATAAAATATTCTTTTTGTTCAAATAAATCTCTTTCATCAACTTCAGGGTAAATTCTGATTAATCTGAAAATTTCATTTATGTTTTTACCGTTAATTTCCTGCTTATCATAATTAATTAATTTAACAAAACCGCTGCTAGCTTTTTTAATAATTCCATCTTTAACTATTATATAGGGTTTAAATTTTTTATATTCATAAGGAAACAATTTTTCACTATTCCTCACTTGATCATTCCCCCAAAAATATTAATATTTTACATATTCTACATATTAGCAAAATATCCTCTTTTAATCATAACAAATATTCAAATATACGAAAATTATATACAATAATTTTCATTATTTGTTATACTATAAAAATGTTTAATCGTACTTAATATATTAATTCTAAAGTATAAATAATTGTTAACTGTCCCTTAATTTCTGCATATTATTTTTACCCCTTTTCATTCACATAGCTGTCTTATTATTTTTCCTATTTCTTTTTTCTTCTCTCCATATATTTCCTTTCTTCTGAACTTCAGTGCAAATACTATATCATATTTGCAATCCCATTTTGTATGTGATAAACTACTATCATCCATTTAGATGACCTCCTTTTGTTTAATAGATTTGGCTGGCGAAACCTTTTCTATTTTTGCAAATTGAGGTCATCTTTTATATACTTATCACTAAAAGTTTTTCTGAACACACCTGCAAAGCAGGTGGTATTCAAATACAAAAATTAAGGAGCCTTAATAGGCTCCTCAGGCTGTTGACAAACAAATTTTGTCAGCAGCTTTTTTTGCGTAGCAAAAAGGATTTTAAAAATTTATGTAGAATTATATATATAGAAATAAAT
>JAOADY010000074.1 GCA_026417075.1 Caloramator sp. | reverse complement strand
ATACATAAGTGAAATTCACTCCTTTGTTGGATTATTTTGATGTCACTTAATATATTCGACATTTGGGGTGAATTTCCTTTTTGAATTAGAAAAAAATCAGTTACATCAAGTATTTAAAAATATGAAATTTGCTCAATTAATTACAGTTAAAATAATATTAAAAAAAGGAGCACTCTCGTGCCCCTATCCTTATTTATTCATTTTATCAAACTCTGAAAGCTTCCTATCTTTATAGTTTAAAGATAGTTTACTGTAGTTAATCTTATTTATTGTTGTATTTTCCCATATACTTTTTATCTTTTGCATATTCTTATCTGATGTTCTTGATACAGGAATCATAATCGTCTGTGTAAAAGTATCTTTGCCGATTTTTACTATATACTTATATACATTGTTTGTTTTATCAAGATTATAAATCTTTGTTTTATCGCTGTTTACAAAATCATTTATTTCTTTAATATCGTATTCCTTTGAAATTTTAAATATTTGTGCACCATTATACTCTGCTGACTGTATCTTTACTTTTGCAATTCCTATAGCAATATCGCTATCCCTTAAAAATCCACTTACATT
The DNA here is from genome assembly GCA_026417075.1 of Caloramator sp. GTDB lineage: Bacteria > Bacillota > Clostridia > Clostridiales > Caloramatoraceae > Caloramator_B. Next base: position 5,300 of record JAOADY010000074.1, on the reverse strand, counting down.
ATCAGATACTATATCCTCAATTGGATTTGCATTAAGTCCTGCCATCATGCTTATATTTATATTGCTTGCAGGCTCAAAAGCACTTATAAATTCAATATTGCTTACATTATCATTATCAAAATAGTATTCTACCGGCATATCCATCAACATATATCTATTATCAAACCCAAGAAATTCACTATTTTTGCTGAATATATCCCAGCCTTTGTTCAGCTTTGTCTTAAAATCATATTTCTTTGTCTTTAATTCCTTTGTAGCGTTAAAATCAATTAAAGTATCTGCTGAAACTATCTTTCCAAGGTATTTACTTAAAAGCGAACTATCAAGAGTAAAGGATTCAATCATGTTGTCAAAATCCTTCCTCTTATTTGCATCTTTATACTTATCATCCTTAATAGTTGCATTAACAAGATATTTATACCCATTTCCAACAGCATAAAGACTGCTTACAACATAAGGGTTATTAGTTGTTGTCTTGAACCTTATAACAACCCTTTGAGCATCCATACCATTATTTTTAAAAGGTTCATTTTTTAGTATTTCATAAGCATTGATATTGTAGTTGTTCTTTATCATATCTATTTCCTTTTGTGCAAAAATTGAAGCTGTTTCCTTATTGTCACAGGAACTTATTAAGGATACTGTTATACCTTCTGTTATTTTTACATCATTATTTTCATCTTTTGTATTCATCATATTAAGTTCTTCGTCTGAATAAACAGGGCTAAAGTTCTGATTTCTTGAATTAGGCACTCCATCTACCTTCCAATAAGGGCTTAAAGTCATCTTCCATCCATAGCTTGTATTTTTAAACTCTCTTGTAGTGCTTACAGAATCAGAAAGCTCCTTAATATTAGAATTATTAGTATCGTATGATGTTTTAAAGGAATTTACAAGTTTATTGAACATATCCTGATGTCCTCTGTAGAATTCACCTTGCATTTGAACAGTTAAATTGTATATATAATTATTTGCAATATATATTCTGTTTTCAGTATAATCGCTAAATTCCTCAGCAACTTTATCTATAAGAAAATGATCAAAGGCTTTCTCAGTCTTAACAACCTTTATATATCTTTGTTTATTGGAATCAGTTGCTATTTCCATATTATATTCTTTATCGCCCCAAATCCAATAATTATTCTGCTGCCTTGAGTTATTCTGCATCTTATATAATATATCCTCTAATGTTAGCTCATCTTCATTTTTGCTGACCATAAGCTGAATATTAGCTCTATAACTGTTTGTTGACATATTGAAAAAGTTTGCTCTGTCAGATTTATAAACCATGCCATCATCTGGAAGATACATGGACCATTTATATACTCTGCTACCCACTTGATTTTTCATTATATCGTTTTGGTTTGAAAAGGCTTTATATAAATCTATCTTACCATCATCATCCTGAGCAAAGGAATATACTGGTATAATAGCAGCCATTACAACTGCAACTATTATAATTGAAAGTATTCTTTTTATTCTTTTCACCTTATTCACCTTCCTTTATTTGTCCTTTTTAATAAGTTCTTTTAATGTTACGGTAATTTCAAAAGTCTTATCTCCCCTTTTAAAGATCATTTTTATCTTATCTCCAGGAAGATGCTTCTTTAACGCCTCATTGTACTGGGCTATTGAATTTATTGAAATATCATCTATTTTTTCTAAAAAGTCTCCTTCCTTTACCTCATCCTTTGAAACTGCTGCATCATTTTTAACAGTTGCAACTTTAAGACCTTGATTTGTTGGTATACCAAGAAGTGCTGCCCAGTTTTCCTCAAAATCTATTCCTGTATAGCATCTTTTAATTTTTCCATACTTATTGTATTGTTCAATAAAATAATTAACATTATCTACTGGAATAGAAAAATTCATACCTTGAACAAGCATATATCCAAGAGTATTAATACCTACAAGTTCTCCTTTCATATTAACAAGAGGTCCTCCGCTGTTTCCTGGATTTATAGCTGCATCAGTCTGAAGGTACATATAAACCCCATCAACTGGTCTGTTAAGTCCGCTTATTATTCCTTTGCTTGCGCTATTCCTATATCCAAAATATAAAGGTGTTCCAATTGCTACAACATCATCACCTACATTGATATCTTTTTCATTTGCAAATTTAATAGGTTTCATATTGCTCCTGTTTATTTTTATTAAAGCTAAATCTATATCCTTATCTGCGTATAAAAGCTTTGCCTTATAGGCATTCCCATCATAGGTTACTACATATATATCATTAAGACCATCAACTACATGGTTGTTAGTTATTATTCTTCCATCGCTGCTTACAACAACTCCAGAACCAAACTGAAGATTTTGAGGATATTTTGAATAAACTTGATCATCTTTTCTATACTTTGCGTTCTGACCAATAATAGCAACAACAGATTGATTTACTGTATCAATAACCTGAGATACAGTCTTTTTTTCTTCCTCAATCTTTTGGATTGTATTCTGTGCCTGAGCTATAAAGCTTTTGATTACTTTTTGATTTGTTTTTTTATCTGTATCTGCATAGCAGGGTATACTTATAATAAGTACAGATAAAACAACGACAGATAAAATTTTTGAGATTTTCTTCATTTACATAACCTCCCTATTAAAAACGTTTACGGTTAAATTATTGCCATAATAAACATTTTTTAGTAAATACTTATTGAAAATATTATATAATATTAAAAATAATAAATAGTTACAAATCGGTAAAAGTATTTATTTTAAGCATCAATATATATGTATAATTTTATTAAAAATAAATATTAAAAAATTTTATAATAATCTTCTCCCCAATATTTTTTTATAAACTCATCTCTTCCAGATATTCCTCTATCCTTTTTATATTCCTCTGGATTCTTTTTGTAAAAATCCTGGTGATATTCCTCTGCAAGGTAAAAAGTTTTTGCAGGTAGTATTTGTGTAACTATTGGTTTTTCAAACCTTTTAGAGTTTTCAAGCTCTTTTTTAGAATCTTCCGCTTCAACTCTTTGAGATTCAGTAGTATAAAATATTGCTGTTCTATAAGAAGGTCCTCTGTCATGAAACTGCCCGCCATCATCCGTTGGATCAATCTGCCTCCAATAAGCATCGAGAAGTTTCTTGTAGGTTATTATATCAGGATCATATATAATCCTAATGGCTTCATAATGTCCTGAAGTTTGGGACTTAACATCTTTATATGTAGGATTTTCAAGATAACCGCCTGTATAGCCCGATTCAACCTTTATAACGCCATCAAGTATGTCAAAGGGAGATACCATGCACCAAAAGCATCCTCCAGCAAATATAGCAGTTTCATATTTTTTATTTTCATCACTCATTATTATCTTCCTCCTTCATACTTATAGTCAAAAATTCTATTAATTATATGCTTGTAAAGCTTTGGTACTACATTAAAGGAATAGGATATATTAAGCCTTTCCGTATATTTGTGAAAATCCTTTCCAAGCCCTCCAATATTAGCAACAGGTATGTTTAGCTTTTTTAATGACTCTATCGGAAGATTATAATTTAATCCAAGTCCTAAAAGATTTGAAGATATTTTATTAATCTTTCCCTCATCCTTTATTCCTGTATAACTTAAATCGCATATTCCAGTAAAATAATTTTGTTTTTCAATAGTATGTAAATATTTTGTTTTTGCAATTTCTATAACTTCATCAATAATACTATGAAGCTTTAAAACTCTAACATCTTTAAGATCTGCACTCTTATCTGGGTAATAGGGCGGTGAAAAAGCTATAACTATTGTTAGAACTTTATTTGGGTACTTTTCGTAGGTTTCTTTAACAATATTTACAGCTATATTTTGATTATCCATTTTTTCATTTTCCCAATTTTTAACCTTTAGTTTCAATTCATCAATAAAACCTTCTCCATATATTTTTTTAACTTCGCATAAGATTTCTTCATAGGTTAAAACAAGATATTTTAAATCTTTCTTATTAACTTTTTCATGTGATAAACTTTCAAACTCAACCCTTCTTTTATTCACAATCTCAATAGAATTAATAAGAGCTTGTACACATAATTCTTTAAGTTTTATTATTAATTTATCAACGTCTAAATTTAATGTCATAAGATTGTAATAAGAAGCTGCATAAAGAGGAGTTTGAACTGAATAAAGCTTTTTTAAATCCATCTGCTTTAAACAGGTTGGAGGGGGCACTATATCTTTTTCTGTTCTATCACAAAAATCGCTGTTTAATTCAAACAGTCTATTTAGCTCCGATGATAAAAGGTTTGCATTAATTCCTGTAAAAGGCTCGTGAACATGAGTTTCCTTGCCTGCAAAGAAAAATAATGGCATTATCTTTCCAACTGTTCCAAGGTATATGTATTTTATTTTATCATCATGCTTTGGCATAGAACATTCAGAAAGAAAAAGTCCTATAAACTCAAAGCCCTTATCTTGAAGCTCAGCAAGATAAGGTACAGCCCCAAGCATCCCCTCAGAGTTACTCTCTTCAGATGGCACAGCTAAAAAAAGAACATTACCTGAAAGATTATCCTCATAACAAATATCCCTTAAAAGCTCAATATAAAGAGCAATACCAAATTTCATATCTGCAGTTCCCCTGCCAAATATGTAATCCTTTGATTCTAAATCTCTCTTTGCCTCATCGTTTAATTTAAGCTCATTTATCCTCTTTGTAAGCTCAATTGGGTCAAAGGCTAAATGCTTTAAATGTCCAAACTCCTCAACCCCTACAACATCAAAATGCCCTGTTAATATGATAGTCCTATTTGTAGGATTTTTACTTTTATAAAGTGCAGATACAAAACATCTTTTATAAGGATCATCCTTAATTTCAATAAGTTTTAAATAATCACCATTAGCTTTAAAATATTCAAACTCAGATAAAATATCATATATCTTTTTTGCAGCCAAATTTTCACTTTCAGTTCCAGAAATCCCAGGAACCTTTACAAGTTCAAGCATAGTTTGCATAATTCTTTGCTTTAATTCCATATAATCAATCCTTTACACACCATATTTAGTTTTATTATAGCATGGAAAAAGATATTTAATAATATTGAAAAATCATATACTGAACATTGTCCCATAAACCTTTGTTGCCTAATGAATATTTCATATATCATATTTATTTTAATATTTTTCATCTAAACAAAGGTGCCACCCAAACTGCAAAAGATTTTGTTCTTTATCAACTGGGTGGCGACAAAAAATATGTATAAACTTTGTCAAAATGGTAATAATTATAACATAAGCAGCTTCCCATGGCAAATATCCCCGTTTAAGGCACAGTATATATACTGTGCCTTAAACGGGGATATTTGCC
>JAOADY010000147.1 GCA_026417075.1 Caloramator sp. | reverse complement strand
GTTTCATGTACCAATAAGTTAACTGCGGCAATCTAATAGTTAACACACAATCAATCTAATTGGTTGTTTTATATAATTATCAAAGAACTATTTAACAGTAAGATTTTATTAATCTTATACGTCATATTATACGAGGAGGTTATGTTATGAAAAATAAATTTATAGCCTGCAGCTTAGCCTGTACAATTGTTTTAGGAATGACAATTAGTGTTAAAGCTCAGGAAACTAATGATTTAAGTACATTAAACCAAACATCAGCAGTAATAAATAATTTACAATCAAAAAAAATTCTCATATCTGATGTAAAAAGCGAACCTGCAACGATAAGCCCTGGACAAACCTTTTCACTGACTTTTAAACTTACAAATAATCACAGCTCAAAACTTGAAAATGTATCTTTAAAAGTTGTAGGAATTGAAGGTAAAAATTTATTAACAGGCTTTTCTCCTGTTGGAACAACTAATGAAATTTACGGAGGAACCATTGCTAAAAATGGCAGCAAAGAGCTGTCAATCAAGCTTATAAGCGATCCTTCCTTAAAAGTAGGTTTATACAATTTTCAAATAAGTGTTACCTTTAATGCTCCTAATAAATCCCAGGAAGAGATAACTAAAGTTGCAGGAATTGTAGTTAAAAATACTCCAAATCTAACTATTACTTCTCTTAAAGAAGATACTGGCAAGTTATCTGCAAGCTTTATAAATGCGGGTAAAGGTCCTCTTAATAATGTCTTGGTTAACTTCAAAATTAAAGATAAAACTTATTCTAAATATTTCGGAACTTTGGACGCTGAAGTTGAAGAAAACTTTGAAGAAAACCTTGAACCTGTAAGTGAAAATACTAAGGGTACTTTAGAAATAAGTTTTATTGATGAAATGGGAACTGAAGGCAAAGTTTCAAAAGAACTTGATATAAAAGCTGAAAGTGTGAATACAGCCAAAGCTGCTTCAACTGATAACAAGAAGAAAAATTCCTTTCTATCCATATTAAAGAGATTGTTCGGACTTGGTGATTAAAATGAGACTTGAAGATTTATTTCAGCTTATATGGAAAAACCTTTGGAAGAGAAAAAGCAGAACCATCTTTACAATGGTTGGTGTAATTATAGGCTGCGTTGCTATATTTACAATAGTATCCTTGGGAAATGGCTTTAAAAAATATATAACAGACCAGCTTAGCTCAGTTTTTGATACTTCCGTTGTGTCTATATCCCCTGCTATTCCTCCCTCTTCTTTTGGTGCTCCTTCTACTGCAGATGAAAAAAAGCTTAAAACAAAACTGGATGAGAAGACTTTGAAAGAGCTTAAAAGCTATCCTTTTGTTAAATATATAATACCTAAACTTAATGACTATGGAGATATTGAGTATAAAAAAATATCTACTTCTGCCAGTATTACAGCCATGCCTATGAAAGACTTATCAAAAGATAATAAGCTTACAGCTGGAAGATTTGCTGTAGACGGCAAGGATGAATGTATACTTGGATATAAAATTGCTTTAATGCTACTTGGACATAAGCCAACAGATAAAATAGATGATGGAGAAATAGACAATATACTTAGAAAAACCATAAAACTAAAGATAACTAAAACAGGTAATATTTCTAATACGGAAGTGTCTGATAAAAACAATGAAAAAGTAATAAACCTAACTGTAGTCGGCATATCTAAAGAAAGTTCTTTAGATGACTTTATAGTAAAAACTCCCCTTAAAGTGCTTGAAGATGTGCAGAAATGGAAAACTGAAGACAGCGAAAACAAAGATAAGAAAACCTATAACAGCATCGATGTAGTACTTAAAGATATTAATAAAATAGATGAAGCCGAAAAAATTCTTAAAAATGACGGCTACCAGATTAACTCCTTTAAAGAAATGCAAAAAAGCATAGGAACTTTATTAGATGGAGTAAAACTTGTACTGGCAGCTCTTGGAGGAATATCCCTTTTAGTTGCAGCCTTTGGTATAACAAACACCATGAACATGGCCATTTATGAAAGAAAAAAAGAAATTGGGGTTATGAAGGTTATAGGGGGAAGCGTTAAAGATATAAAGAAAATTTTTGTAGGTGAAGCATGTACCATCGGTCTATTAGGAGGAGTAATAGGTATAGCTCTTGGGTTTATTGTAAACTTTATTATAAACATGGCTATGAACCTATTTATGAAAAATAATATAAGTACAGCTTCTGTTAAAATTGCTTCCGCTAGTTTCGGGTTAATACTGTTCATACTTATCTTTAGTACACTTATTGGATTTATATCCGGTATACTTCCTGCCACCAAGGCAGCAAAACTTGATGTTATAAGTTCTATCAAGGATGAGTAAAAAGTGCCAGGCTCATGACAAGTAACATATAAATTTTGTTACTTGCCACAAGCCTGGCATTTTTTATTGAGCAGGCACAATATTTTGCATTGCTTGAGCAAAACCTACAGAAATTAACGAGAATATTAATCCTATAGCCCATATTAAAATTACAATTGTAGCACTCTTCTTTTTGCTTATTTTAAATACTACTGAAATTCCTATTGCAAATATAACCATTCTCCAAATTCCAAACACATTAAGTGCATTTATTATTGCATCTCCAAAACCTACAGCTTTATTAGGGTCTGCTAATGTTTTTTTCACAGCTACTGAATAAACAGTGCTTATAAACTTACCTATAACTAATGGATAATGTGCAAGCACATAAACCGCCACCATCTGTGTGTAAGTGCCTTCGCCTTTAAAAAGTTTAGCTAGTCCAAAATAAATTGCTGATGACACATAAATGCCAACTACTAATCCTGCTAAGCCGCCTATAACAGCAACTGCAGGTGAAGTCATTACATTTGCTATACCCTTTGACATCTGTGCAGCAGCTGGATCTAACCCCTGAGTCTGCTTATCTAAAAGTTCATCCATTACACCTTTTGCTGCAATTGAGCCCATTACAGAAGTTATGCAGGTAATAACTGCAAGAATAAGCATATTACCTAAGTACTTAGGTTTCTCTAAATACTGCGCAAAAACTTTTCCTGGCTTAATGAAAAAGTATTTAAGTTTCTCTCCAAACGTTAGATTTGTTTCCTGATTAATCTCATTTGTAATTGATTCCATCTTTTCTACCTCCTTATATTAATCCTTGTTACTTCTAAAATATAGATTAATGTTTATATTTTAACATATATTCAAGTGAAATACCATTATTTGTTACAATTTTGTTTTTTATCCCAAATTTAAATATGTATAACTATAAACAACTCTACAAAATCTAATAATGATTTTATTACTGCTTTGTTTTTTAAATAATAAACGCATTAGGAGTGATGTAAGTGAAAAAATCAAGTGCAGTTATATCCTTATTAATATCTGTTATGGTATTATTCTATCCTTCAGCATCATTTTCTGCCAAAGTGCCGAACTTAGTGGATGAAGCTTCCATTAATTCAGTAATTAATGCAATGACATTAGAAGAAAAAGCTAATTTAGTTGTTGGTACCGGCATGAATGTTGCACGTGTTCCTGGAGCAGCAGGAGCAACTTATGCTATACCACGGCTTAAAATACCATCAATAGTACTATCCGACGGTCCTGCTGGAGTTAGAATAAGTCCTGCACGACCTCAAAGCAGCGATACATATTACTCAACGGCATTTCCAATTGAAACTCTTATTGCATCTACCTGGGACATAAACACTGCAAACAAAGTAGGGAGTGCCATAGGCAATGAAGCAAAAGAATACGGCATAGACATAATGCTGGCACCTGCATTAAATATTCATAGAAATCCATTAGGCGGAAGAAACTTTGAATACTATTCTGAAGACCCATTAATTTCAGGTGAAATGGCTGCAGCTACAGTTAAAGGTATACAGTCAAATGGTGTAGGAACAACTCTTAAACATTTTGCTGCAAACAATCAGGAGACAAACAGAATGACCATAGATACAATAGTCTCTCAAAAAGCATTAAGAGAAATATATCTTAAAGGCTTTGAAATTGCAGCAAAAAAAGCACAGCCCTGGGCGGTTATGAGCGCCTACAATAAAATCAACGGAATCTATTGTTCTGAAAACAGGGATTTACTTACTAACATATTAAGAAATGACTTAACATTTAAAGGTTTTGTTATGACAGATTGGTTTGCAGGAAAAAACCCTATTGCTCAGATGAAGGCAGGAAACGATCTTATAATGCCTGGTGGAAGTTTAGAAAGTAATGTAATTTATCAGCCACAAGTTATAATTAATGCTGTTAAAAATGGCAGCTTAGATGAAAAAGTATTAGATAAAAATATAAAAAATATTCTTAAAGTTATACTTAAAACGCCTACTTTTAAAGGTTATCAATATTCAAACAAACCAAACCTTATCCAAAATGCACAGATATCACGTGAAGCTGCTACAGCCGGCATGGTGCTTCTAAAAAATGATAAGGCGGCCTTGCCATTAAATAAAGGCACTTCAATAGGATTATTTGGTAATGCTCAAATCGAAACAATTAAAGGCGGAACTGGCAGCGGCGATGTAAATGTAAAAAAAACAGTTTCTATTGCAGAGGGATTGCAAGCTGCAGGATTTAAGTTAGATAAAGAACTGTTAAAAAGCTATACAGATTATATATCAAAATTAAGAAAAGAAGAGCAATATAAACCCTATCAGGGCACCCTTGGAAAAGTAATTCCTACTATTCCAGAAAAGCCTGTTGAATCAAGCGAAATTGATGCAGCGGTAAAGAATACTGATATTGGTATAATAGTCATAGGTAGAATCTCTGGTGAATTTGAAGATAGAAAAAATGAAAAAGGAGATTTTCTATTAACAGATGCAGAACAAAAAATGATTGACCAGATTTCAAACAAATATCATGCAGCAGGAAAAAACACAGCTGTAATTCTTAATATAGGCGGTCCAATAGATGTAGCCAGCTGGAGAGATAAAACAGATGCAATTCTGCTAGCCTGGCAGCCTGGTCAGGAAGCAGGGCACGCAATTGCCGATATATTAACAGGGGCTGTTAACCCATCAGGAAAACTTGCAACTACATTTCCTATAAGCTACAGCGATGTATCGTCAGCTGCAAACTTTCCAGGTAATCCCCCTGATAATCCTGCTGAAGTAATATATGCAGAAGATATCTATACAGGTTATCGCTACAATACAACCTTTAATGTAAAACCTGCTTATGAATTTGGTTATGGTCTTTCTTACACAAACTTTGAATACAATGATTTAAAAATAACTCAGAAAAATAAATCTAAATACCCTTTTACAGTATCTGTAACAATTAAAAATACAGGTAAAGTACCTGGAAAAGAAGCAGCTCAAGTTTATGTAACTGCACCAAAAGGAAAGCTTGAAAAACCAGCCTTAGAATTAAAGGCCTTTGGAAAAACAAAGCTGCTTCAACCAGGCGAAGAAGAAACTCTTAAATTTGAACTAACTGCAAAAGATTTATCATCCTTTGATGAAAATCAATGCGCATGGATATTAGAAAAAGGTACCTACGAAATAAAAGCAGGTGCTTCATCAGAAAATATTAAAAGAACAGTCCCCTATGTTGTAAACAAAGATATTGTTGTAGAAAAAGTAAGCAATTCTTTAGCGCCACAAGTTCAAATACCTAAAGTTTTCTAAATAGTTAGGCTATTCTTCTAAGAAGAATAGCCTAACTATTTAAATAAATCTAAAAATTAAATTCTATAATAGAATTTAATACTTTCTGCACCTCTTCGCTGCTTTTGCCATTTCGCTTTACATAATCTTCAAACTGCTCTCTATCTATTTTGTAGATGTCAAAATATTTAGCTTCCTTAGCTGCAAAATAAAGACCGCTTACACTGGCTGCCGGCTCCATCATATAATTTCCTGTCAATGAAACTCCTATGCTTTCTCCATTTAAAAGCTTAAAGAGCTTTTCTTTCTCGCTGTGATCTCTTAACGAAGGATAGCCAAAGGCTGGACGTATTCCTTGGTAATCACCTTTAAGTAAAGCCTCAATAGATAAGTTCTCATCTGCTGCATAACCCCAATATTCTTTTCTAATCATTAAATGAAGATATTCTGCAAAAGCCTCAGCAAGCCTATCTGCAAGAAGTTTCACCATTATTGCACCGTAGTCATCACCCTTTGACTTAAGACTTTCTGCATACTCCTTTGCTCCAATACCAGAAGTTACAATAAAACCTCCAATATAATCAGTTATACCGCTGTTTTTAGGTGCTATGTAATCAGAAAGACATCTATACTCATTACTCTTATTAACTTCCTGCTGCCTTAACATATTAAAGGTTGTAAGAACCTGACTCCTATCACTAGAACTATATACTTCAATATCATCACCCTTTGAATTTGCAGGAAATATTCCAAATACAGCATTAGCAGTCAGGATCTTTTCTTTCTCTAATATATCAAGCATTTTGTTTGCATCCTCAAAAAGCTTTCTTGCCTCTGTACCGTATTTAGAATCCTCCATTATATTAGGATAAACCATTCCCATATCCCAGGCTACAAAGAAAAAGGTCCAATCTATATATTTTCTAAGCTCTCTTATAGGAAAGTTTATAAGTTTTTTAATTCCTGTAAAGTTTGGAAGCTTTATATGAGCATTTTTCCAATCAATCTTAAAGCTGTTTTCTTTTGCTTCCTTAAATGATATCAGCTTTCTCTGCATACTTAGATAATTTTCTCTTATTTTTTCATATTCATTATTTATTTCTTCTAAATATTGTTCTCTTGTATTCATATCAACAAGCTTTCTTGCTACCTCTACTGCTTTTGAAGCATCTGTTACATGAACAACTCCCTTTGAATACTTTGGTGCAAGCTTTAAGGCTGTGTGAACCTTGGAAGTAGTAGCCCCTCCTACCATAATAGGAATTGTAAAGCCTTGACGTTCCATTTCCTCTGCTACCTGTGCCATTTCTTCAAGTGAGGGAGTTATTAATCCGCTTAAAGCTACTAAACTGGCATTTTCTCTTTTTACAGTTTCAAGTATAATTTCAGAATCAACCATTACACCTAAATCGATAACTTCAAAATTGTTACAGGAAAGCACAACAGAAACAATATTCTTTCCTATATCATGAACATCCCCTTTAACTGTAGCAAAAACAACCTTACCAGCACTGCTGTTTTCACTTTTGTCTTTCTCCTGTTCAATATATGGAAGCAAATAACCTACTGCCTTTTTCATAACTCTTGCAGACTTTACTACCTGCGGAAGAAACATTTTACCTTCTCCAAAGAGATTGCCCACTGCACTCATTCCATCCATTAAAGGTCCTTCGATAACCTGAAGTGCCTTTTGAGAAGCCTTTCTTGCTTCTTCAACGTCTTCTTCAAGAAAATCTGTTATCCCCTTAATTAAAGCATGCTTTAATCTTTCGCTGTAATTTAAAGTTCTCCAGGAAAATTTATCCTTAACCTCCCTGCTTTGACTTTCAGTACCTTTATACTTCTCTGCAAACTCTAAAAGCTCATCTGCAGCCTGACTGCTTTTATTTAAAACTACCGCTTCTACTTTTCCTAAAAGCTCCTTATCAATTTCATCATAAATCTGTATCATTCCAGGGTTTACTATTCCCATATCCATACCAGCGTTTATAGCATGATAAAGAAATATAGAATGCATAGCTTCTCTTATTGAATTGTTTCCTCTAAAAGAAAAAGATAGATTACTTACTCCTCCGCTTACCTTTGCATAGGGAAGATTTTCTTTAATCCACTTTGTTGCTTTAATAAAATCCACTGCATAATTATTGTGCTCCTCAATACCTGTTGCAATAGCCAGAATATTTGGGTCAAAAATTATATTTTCCGGCGGAAACTTGACTTTATTTACTAACAAATCATAAGCTCTTTTACATATTTCAATTTTTCTCTCAAAACTGTCTGCCTGACCCTTTTCGTCAAAAGCCATAACAACAACTCCAGCTCCATATTTTTTAATTATTTGAGCCTGCCTTATAAATTCCTCTTCACCACTTTTTAATGAAATTGAATTTACTATAGCTTTTCCCTGAATTGCTTTAAGTCCAGTCTCCAGCACCTGAAACTTTGAAGAATCAATCATTACAGGAACCTTTACTATTTCTGGTTCACTAGCAAGTAGCTTTAAAAATGTATCCATTTCTTTTTCTGCATCTAAAAGGGCATCATCAAAATTTATATCTATTATCTGTGCTCCATTTTCCACCTGCTCCTTAGCAATAGACAAAGCTTCCTCATATTTTTTCTCTCTTATAAGCCTTGCAAATTTTGCAGAACCAGCTACATTTAGTCTTTCCCCTATATTTACAAAGTTATTTTCCCTGTCTCTTATACACATCT
>JAOADY010000055.1 GCA_026417075.1 Caloramator sp. | reverse complement strand
TGAAAAAGATTGCAAGGGTACTATCCCTTTTATTTTTTAGGAATATTAATAAAATATTTATATTAAAATTAGAAATTTATTTTGAAAATTTATATGCTATCGCATAAATAAACCCCTTGATTTTTGAAACCAAGGGGTTTATCAACAATCTGTATACTATCATAGTATTGTTTTGTTTTTTCAACATCTATTTTAAGGATCCACTCTTGCAAACAAATAATCTTCATAATATTATCAAATCCCTTCAGCTTTCTCATCATTTAATGTTCTAACTTATTGTTATCCCATTAATTTCCCTTAACTTACAACTGCTATTTTCATTAACAAACGTTTCCTTAAAAATTTATTGTTTAAATAATTTATATGCTTACAAATGTTATCCTTCAAAGAAAATTTCTTATTCTATTTTATAAGTGCATTGCAATTATAATAGTGCTTATTCCATTAAATACTATATTGCACATAAGATGTGCTGTCAAAGGTATGTAAATATTTCTTGTTTTTACATACATTGCTGTAAAAGGTACCGACCAAATCATAGCTTCAATAAAACCTAATGGTTTTAAAGAGTGTTCACTTGCATACAGCAAAGTTCCTATAGCAATTGATATCAGCAATGAAATCTTATTATCAAAGTTTATTATTGCTTTTCTATAAAAAGCTTCTTCCGCTATTGGCGGAAGTAGTATTGTTGTTACTGCAAAAGCTATAAGCGTTTGTATATTTACTACTTTAAAGGCTAACATACCATCATTAATATTCGGTAATAATTTTAATAATATAAAACTTATTCCAAAAGCTATAATTTCTAAAATTGCAGTATATAATACTTTAATCCAAAATTTCTTACCTTTTTTCCACTCTTTCAATAAATCTCTAATACTTATATAATCTATGACTACAAAATATATTACTAATACTAAATAAAATATTAAATCGCAATAAACCCTATGTACTGAGTTAAACTGAGCACTAAAAATCAAATATAATATATGCCAAATAACAGGCATTATCAAATATTTTAATTGTAATTTTGTTTCTTCTAATATTTTCAAAAATTCTTCCCTCCTAAAACTATCTTATAATAAAATACCGAATTAACCTCAAAAGTTTAAACAAAATCTCCCTAAATCTACGAATATCTTAAAATATTTTTTCAGACATTCCTGAAGTCAATCATAAAAACGTTATGAAATAAGGCTTGAAAAATCAGCACCAATTATTGAGGATTTCATAAAGTATGTTGATATAAAAATAAAAAATGCACTTTATAGAAGTCCTTTAGAACAGGCTCTTGAATATAGCAAAAAGCTACTGCTAGGCTTTAGAATATTTTTGACTGACGACTCCTTAGAAATTGATAATAACGGAGCTGAGAGAGCAATAAAGCCTTTTATTCTTGAAAGAAAAAATTGGCTTTTCACCTAAAGAAGCAAAAGCAAGTGCAATTATCTATAGCATAGCAAAAACGGCTAAAGCAAATGATCTAAATGTTGAAAAATATTTAGTTCATCTTATGGATGCGCTTTGTAATTTAGATAAAAAAGATGCAGCTACGCTGTTCCTTTTTCGCTTGGTCACTATTTTATATATCCTCCATGAAAAGACAATTTATATATTTCAATATCATCTAAGTATATTGCCTCATTCCCGTTAAATTTAGATATATCTCCCTGCCATGAACATTTATAAACAAACTTATCCTGTTCATATAAAGCAGGTCCTCTGAATGGGCTTTCAACAAGAACTGCCTTTAATGCACTTTTCAAGCATTTACTGAATCCTGATGGAATTTCGCCAACAAGCATCTTCCCATAGTAATTCATTCCCCATATAGACTTTTGATTTTCAAATACCACTTCTTCACCAATAAAATCAGCGCTCCCGAAGTAAGAGTCTATGTATAGTAAATCCTCTTCTCTATAGTGTAAATCCTTTGAGTTAGGCCTTGAAGATGCAGAAAAAACTCCATCCCCAGCATATGTATTCATTTTTGCTCTAACTAGAAATTCTTTCAAAGCCAATTCTGTGCTGTTCATTGTTTTCATCACCCTTCCTGTTTATTCTCACTCTTTCTTTATTCTTTTTATAATCATTGAAATAGTAATCAATACTATTCCTACTATAAGCAGGCTTAAGTACATAAACAACTGAAATGGCCCGCTTCAAAAATGGTTGAATGGATATGATCCATTTATAATCCAAATATATCTTTCATAATTGCCATGAATAAAACAATATAAAATTATCGGACTAATTGTAAAGATAAATCCTAAGCCCAAATATAAATTTTATTAACGAGTATTTTCCCATAGCCCTTTCCCACCTTGCACCATAAACACATGAAATAAATATTACATAATATTAAAGAATGACTTTACCAGCCATTCCATTCGTCAAACCCTTCCTTTGTTCCCGTAAAGAAAAACTCTGTATGCCTGCATTTAGGGCAGACATATACGTCAAAAATCAAATGCTCTTCAATATCAAATAAGGCTCCCAATATTCCCCTATTATTATCCTGGGAATCAAAGCGGTATTCTTTCAGATACTTCATTTGCTCTTTACACCTTAGGCACTCAAACTGCTTTTCCATTTCAAGTTATACTCCTTCCACTTAATTCTATTAAAATCATTCTATTCTTTAATCATAATAAAAAATACTTATATCGTAAGCGTCAAAAAATAGACGCATAGAAATAGGCAGATACTCTTGATAAAATTACAGGTATAAAAAAGGAGGTATATGTTATGGAAAGTACATGGGATAAACAATATTGAGAAAACATTTTAGAGAAATATTCTTCCTATAAAGGTTCATTAATTGATTTTTGTAGAGAAAATAATATAACTAAACATCAACTGTATTATTATAAAAAGAAATTTAAAAATGAAAACAAACCAGTATTTTATGCGATAGCATTAAAACCTGCTCATAATACAGATAATGTCCCAAGGGCATGTAAAGATATACGTATAGAAATTGGCAAAGCTAATATATCTATACCTTCAAGTGAAACTGAGTTAATAAAAACTATACTAAAGGAATTAAAATCAATATGCTGAACATTAATAACGTTGATACTGTATATCTATCTTTGGCGTTACAGATTTAAGAAAAAGTATTGATGGATTGCTTCTTATTGTTCAAACCCGGCTTAAGCTTGATCCTTTTGAAAAAGCATTATTTGTATTCTGCAATAAAAAAATGAATAAATTAAAGATACTGTATTTTGATGAGGGCTTTTGGCTTTACTATTATAGATTAGAAAAAGACCGTTTTAAATGGCCAATGACAAAGTATCAAGCTTTAGGGGTAAATATAGAAGAATTAAGGTGGCTTTTAAAAGATTATGAAGTAAGAACTTGTATTTGTCAAGCGAAAATTGGTTCTTTCCAAAGTTAATGAGTAAGAAATATTTTGCTTTAATTTAAAATTGGAATTCTATAGGAATATGAAAGTTAAATTTTATTATTTCAACTAAGTATGGAAAGAACCAATTTTATTTTACCAGTAACAAACAATTTAACATTCTCCAATTAATTCTATAACCATAGATTTACCATATTGAAAGTATATGATAGTGGATTATAATATATTAAGACCTAGTTGTATTATATTGCGTTACAACAGCATTAATTAGCGAAAGATATCTATATATACGAGAGTCGAGAGGATAGATGAAATATGTATATTGGATGTAATTGGTCAAAAGCGTTGAAGTTTCTTCTTGAAAACAATGAAGTTAATTTAGATTATATTAAAACCGGTGCTTATGGAAATTTTTACGAAATGTTTTTTACTATGCGTTCAATACGTCCAATTCTGTTACATGGTTTAGGGTATTCTGAACGCACTGGAATGAAAAGTATGGATATAATTGATTTTAACGTTGCAAACTGTCTTATTAAAGATTGTAATTCTCCTCATTATGGTCTTCATCTTGCTATTGAAAATACAGATATGTATCCTGATATGACTGATGAAGATATACATAAACACATGTCAAAACAAATTCAGATTTTCAAAAGGAATATATCAGTACCTCTATTGCTTGAAAACGTTCCAGATTCTCCACAAGACCGTATAGTATTTAATCATTTCCCATATTTTATGCCAGAGCGACTTAATAAACTGTTTGAAGAAAATGATGTATCATTTTTGCTTGATTTAACACATGCCAAAATTACTGCACGATATCATAACTGGAATATCTATGACTACATTCGTGAATTACCTCTAAACCGTGTTGTAGAAATTCATGTTAACGGTTCTGGTTATGATAAAGAAGGTTTCCCTGCAGATACACATCAATCTATGGAAAAAGAAGATTATGAATTGTTAGAATGGGTGCTACATTATACCAATCCAGATATAGTTACATTAGAATATAATGGAATAGAGACAGAGAATGAAGAGACAGTTATTAACTCTTTAAAAAAACAATTGAATGAAATACAAAATATATGTAATTCAACTAAATGATTAGATTTTTTGAGACTGTAAATAATTTTGTGTAAATTGATTAAAAACCTCCTTCTTGGTAAGAATTAGAAATATAATTAAGAAGGAGGTTTTTAAAATGTCTTTAATGACAAAGGAACAACTGAGATTGTTTATTAAAGAAAATAATATCCAGTCTGTTTCTGAACTTTACAGCTCTTTAAAAAATTTATTTCAAGATGCTCTTCAAGAATTACTTGAAGCGGAGCTTTCGGCAGAACTTGGCTATAACAAGTATGGCAAAAAGAATTCTGAGACTACTAATTCAAGAAATGGTTACTCACAAAAAACTGTTAAGACTCAATTCGGAGAAATGGACATTAATATTCCAAGAGATAGAGATAGTAAACCAAACATAGATGATTCTTCTATCAAGACCCTTGAAACAGAAGATGGAACTAATATTCCATTTTGGATTTTACATCCTTGTAATATCTCAAAATGTATAGAATACTTTTACATATGTTATCTCTTCACTACACTTTATAATAATTTTTCTAACTTAGCTATTAAATTTCATAAAATCTTCAAAAGTAACATCACAGAATCTTTCTATATATGGGACTCTTATGATTTATATAGCTAAATTCCATAAGTTAATTACCTATCTGTCCATATCTTAACTTACTCCCAAGCCATCCATCTACACTTCTCCATCTTATGCTTTTAGAAGAAATCCATGTAACACTATTATCTCCTATATCCCAATCTCCTGTCTCTGCCCAGTAATATAAGCCATCCTTATAAATTAATGTTGCATCAAATATCATATACCAGTAATTTGGAGGAGTTGATATAATATTTATCTTATATATGCCTAAAAATAGCATTTCTATTGCAGAAGGCTTTTCCCACTGTCTCTGAAATAACACCTTTGCATTTAGCGTCCCATCGCCAGAATTCATGCCTAAATCTTCATCTACATAATAATCATTCCAAAGATGCATTTCCCTCATAACTCCATCATGAAATCCTCCAAAAGTGGTAAATAAATCATCTATATCATTTTCTGAATTAATGTCTTTCCAATTCATCTCATTATTCCCCATTCCCTATTTTATTTTTTTGTTTTATATATCCTATCGTAATAGTTTTTAAAAGCCAGAACATCATAATAAAATTCTGTTTTAAATACCAAAATGCTTACTTAAGCAGGCAGCAAACCAAAGATAAAAATATAAACTTCTGAAAGCAGAAACATCGTTATTTTAAATGCTATCCTGCTGACTTTATAGTAAAAAATATGTTAATTAAAATGATTCCGCTAATAAATGTTTTTCCCGTTAATCCTTTGATGCCTTTATATACTAAAATTAAGGCAATATCTGTAAGTAAAAGAAACATTAAAATAACTATACCTATATTTACAATTTTCCTACCCCTGTTAATTAGATGGCTCTTTTCCACCACAGCAGCATATATTTATTTTTTTATTTATCATTTTAGCCTTACATTCCTTTATTTTTATTTTAATAGTACTTACCTTATAATGAAAGCACTTTTCTATTTTTAAATTTTTGATTATATCATTTTAATTATATACCTTCATTCTTATATCAAGAAATATAAAATCTTAGAACTTTATTTTCTTTTCTTCTTTACCCTTTATAAGGACTTTTCTATTTTTTCACTATTATGCCTTGAACTATCTAACATAACTTTTTTATCTATTTGACACGACTTTATTATTTTTGACACAAGTTTTTTTGGATTATACATTTACAACAAAAAAGAGTAGGTTACCCCTACTCTACGGTTACACTCTTTGCAAGATTTCTTGGTTTGTCTACATCGCATCCCTTTTCAACTGCAGTATAGTATGCAAGAAGCTGAAGAGGAATAACAAGTAGAACCGGTGCTAAAATATCAAGAGTTTTTGGTATATAAACCGTCTGATTTACTGTTTTTTCAATTTCGTTGTTTCCTTCAAAGGCAAAGCCTATAACCTTTGCACCCCTTGATACTATTTCTTTAATGTTGCTTACCATTTTTTCATAAAGATCTCCCTGTGTTGCAAGGGCAATTACAGGAACACCTTTGTCAATTAAAGCTATAGGGCCGTGCTTAAGCTCCCCTGCTGCATAGGCATCACAGTGAATATATGAAATCTCTTTAAGTTTTAAGGAGCCTTCAAGGGCTACTGCAAAATCAAGTCCACGACCTATATAGTAAATATCCTTATGCATATAATTTGAAGATGCAAACTTTTGAAGTTCTTCTTTTTGCTCTAAAACTTTGCTTGCTTTATCAGGAAGAGTGAGCATCTCATCTCTTATTAATCTAAACTCATCTAAAGACATATTACCGTTTAATCTTCCAAGATAAAGAGCAATTATATACATAGCTATAAGCTGAGTTACATAGGCTTTGGTTGAAGCAACTGCAATTTCAGGTCCTGCCCAAGTATATAAAACATCGTCAGCTTCCCTTGCAATAGAACTTCCAACAACATTAGTTACAGCAATAACCCTTGCACCCTTTGCTTTTGCTTCCTTCAATGCTGCAAGAGTATCAGCTGTTTCTCCTGACTGACTTACAACTATCATTAAAGTCTTTTCATTTATAATAGGATTTCTATACCTAAACTCAGATGCAATATCAACCTCAACTGGTATTCTTGCAAGCTTTTCTATTACATATTTTCCAACCATACCTGCATGATATGCAGTACCGCAGGCAACAATATAAATCTTGTTAATGTTTTCAAGCTGCTTTGCAGTTAATTTTATATCATCAAGCTTTATTTCATCGCAGCCTTCCATTATCCTTGATGTCATTGTATCCTTTATTGCTTTAGGCTGCTCATGTATTTCTTTTATCATAAAATGCTCATAGCCGCCTTTTTCAGCTGATTGGGCATCCCAAGTAACATTGAATATTTCTTTATTAACTGTAAGTCCTTCCTGAGTTATTATTTTAACGTCATCCTTAGTTAAAATAGCTATTTCCCTGTTATCAAGAAGATAAACTTTTCTTGTATGGGCTAAAATTGCTGGTATATCTGATGCTATAAAATTCTGACCTTCACCAAGGCCGACAATTAAGGGGCTGTCCTTCCTTGCTGCAACTAATTTATCAGGTTCATTGCTACATATAATACCAAGAGCATAGGAACCTTCAAGCTTATCTACAGCCTTCATAACAGCTTCAACTAAATCACCTTTATAAAAATAATCTATAAGATGAGGTACAACCTCAGTATCAGTTTCGGTTTCAAATTCATATCCAAGGGATATGAGCCATTCCTTAATCTTTATATAATTTTCTATTATGCCATTGTGAACAACACTTATAGTCATATCCTTATTGGTATGGGGATGTGAATTAACATCTGAAGGCTCACCATGAGTTGCCCATCTTGTATGCCCTATTCCCAAGTTTCCACTTATAGGTTCATTTTTAATCTTCTCTTCAAGGTTTACAAGTCTTCCTTTGCATTTTGTAATTATAAGCTCCTTGCCGTCAAATACACTAACTCCTGCAGAGTCGTACCCTCTGTACTCAAGCTTTTTAAGCCCCTCGATTAAAACTGGGACTGCATTGTTTTTACCAATATAACCTACTATTCCGCACATATTTTACATCCTTTCCGTTATTTAATTTTTGTCCACACCCGGTTGATGTTGTAACAGGAATCGCTTCCTGCTTTTATCAGCCTTTAACGGTAGTGCGATACCGTAGGGCACCCGCCGAAGATTCGATACTCCCTATCCTCGTCAACTTACCAAAGGTAAGTCCTGGCGCTTTAAATTTTATTATTAATTTCACCTCCTGATTTTTTTATAGTTACATTATATTAATTTTTGACTAAAAAGGTAATACCTATCCCTCATAATTTTAATTTTGTTAACAAATTATTTATTATAAATTCCAAAAAAGCCTCTGCATCAAATTGCAAAGGCTTTTAATTAATTATTTACATCTTTCCTCTATCATCTGTGCAAGTTCTTTTGCCATTTTTTCTATTTCTTTTTGATTTTCCCCTTCAAGCATAACTCTAACTAAAGGTTCAGTCCCTGAAGGTCTTATTAAAACTCTTCCACATCCATCTAATGCTTTCTCAAGCTTTTCAATCTCAGCTAAAATAACATCATCCTTCTTATATAAATCCTTTTTATCATTTGAAACTTTAGCATTTACGAGAACCTGAGGCAGTTCATGCATTATAGATGAAAGCTCTGAAAAAGGTTTATTTCCCTTTTTAAGTATTGCTGCAACCTGAAGAGCTGTTAAAATTCCATCTCCAGTCGTGTTATAATCAAGGAATATAATGTGTCCTGACTGCTCTCCCCCAAGTTTATATCCTTCTTTTAACATCTCCTCTAGAACATATCTATCTCCAACCTTTGTTTTAACTGTATTTATATTTTCCTTTCTACATGCAATATCAAGACCCATATTGCTCATCACAGTTACAACAAGGGTATCCTTGTTTAGTTTTCCCTCATCTTTTAAATGTTTTGCACATAATGTCATTAAAAAATCCCCATTAATAACATTTCCCTTTTCATCAACTGCAAGGCATCTATCAGCATCGCCATCGAAGGCAAAACCTATGTCGCAACCGCAGCTTACAGTAAATTTTCTAAGTTCCTCCATATGCGTTGAACCGCAATTCTTATTAATGTTTTTACCGTCTGGGTTATTGTGTATAACATATACATCTGCCCCAAGTTCTTTAAAAAGCTTTGGTGCTATATAATATGAAGCTCCCTCTGCACAATCGAGGGCTATTTTAAGACCCTTGAAATTAACATCGATTGTTTCTTTTAAAAATTTAATATAATCCTCTGATGCATCGTATCTTACTTCTCTTCTTCCAAGTTCTTCTCCTGTTGGAGATGGAACATCTTTTAAACCTTCTTTAATAACTTTTTCAATTTTATCTTCAACTTCATCTGGAAGCTTATAGCCATCTTTATTAAAAAACTTTATACCATTATATTCTAC
>JAOADY010000104.1 GCA_026417075.1 Caloramator sp. | reverse complement strand
CTGCTCACCCTTTGTTTTCTTAACGAGCATATCAACTGATCTCATTGAGCCCCTGTTATCTCCAAAATACTTTTTTCTTATTCCTCTTGGTATATATCCTTCTACATCAGGAGTTTTAATTTCTTCTCCTTTTGCAAGTTTTAATCCTAATGCAGCCATTTTAGGTACAGCATCTCTCATACCTGCTGCATTGTCTTTAGTTGATATTATATATATATCCTTTTTAAATAAATCAACGCCTGGGTTTTCAATATACATACCTGTTACAACAGGTATATTAAGGCTATCCTTTACCGCCTTTGCGATAGTTCCGCAGGCAGTACCATATCTTCCTGCATTAAATGCAGGACCTGCTATAAATAAATCGGGATTATATTTTTTAATCATTTCAAGTATTTGTGATACAGCGCTTTTATTTTCTGCAAAATATGAATCTCCACAGATTACAGTTGCAACAATTTCAGCTTCACCTTTAAAAGCTGCTTTAAAAGCCATACCTGGACCTACAATGCCTTCTCTAACCTCTGGTGGAATATTTGCTTTTTCTTCTCCACCGATTTGAGCAAAGAACTGATTTAAATAATGTACAACACGTATCATCTAATATATCCCTCCCCCAAGATTAATCCTTAAACTGGGTAAATTGTTCTCTTATCGAACGAACCTCATTTGAAATAGCCTCAACATCAAGAACCATTTCCATCATTCCGCACTGTTCATCAAAAACAGCAGCATCACATTCATTTTTAATTTCTTCCTCAAGCACATGATAAACCCTAAGTCCTAAGGATACTCCTGCGAGGGGGCCTGCATAGGTTGGGTCTCCTGCAGTTACAGTTTCTGCTGAAAGACCAGCAGTCTCAGCCTCTGAACCTCCAAGAAGTATTACAATGTTTTCAGCACCATACTTTTCTGTTAAATCTTTAACTCTTTGTTGGATCTCCAGATCCATTGCTCCTGCGGCTGTTCAAACAAAGCACTCTGTTGAAGCAAACACTACATCAGCTCCTGCACTTTTAGCGCATTCTTCAATTGCAGGACCTGGTATACCATCTCTATCTCCTATTGCAATTACTTTTCTATCCTTTAAAATCATATTTTTTACCTCCTATAATTAATAAGATTTTGCTGAAAGATATCCAAAACCAACTTCACTTGTTGCACCGGTTATAACCTGTATCTCGGCTTCAATAGAGCCATCAGGTCTTAATGACCCTGCAAATCCTCCAGCAATAACATCTGCAGCTTCTATATGTCCTATAACTTTATCCATCGGAGGTAATACAATAACTTCATTAGCATTTCCTGCTGTAACGACTGCATTACCTCTTGGAGTTGAATCAGCAAGAGACTGGGATGAACCATCACGTCCAGCATATTCATCTGTTACAAGTACAGTCTTTATACCCTTTTCTTCTATCTTATAACAATTCATAACAAGGTCAGCATCAGGATTTCCAAAACCTTCTTCTGAAATAATAGCAGCATCTGCTCCTAAAAACTCTACAAGCTTTGCAGTGTAGTTAGAAGATCTTTCTTTATCAGCAAGATAAACGTTCTCATTTGTTATTACGCATCCAATAAAATTATAATCTTTTCCATGTTTTTCATATAAATCTTCAATTATTGGATGATTCATATGAACATATGTAGGATTCTTATCACATGCTGATACACAGTTTCCACTAATAATCGCTCCATCAAATACCTCTGTAGGATATATAAAAGTAGGAATTATTTTTTTAGCATCAACTCCATATACATAGGTATCATGAAGAAGTCCTTGACTTTGCAACATATAAACATATACTACTTTAGGAAGATTTGGGTATTCCTTTACTTGTTCAAGAAGAGGTTTTGTTTCAAAAACTTTTACCTCGTCTGGTTCAACCTCTTTTCCTGCCTTTCCTAAATATGCAGCTGCCTTTAATCCAACCATTCTTACTGCCTGTTCGTGTTCATGCTGTGGAAGTTTATCTACAGGTTCACAGATAAATACTATGTTGTGAGTTTTTGAAAAAGGAGTATATTTTGCACCTTCTCCAGACATATCTATGATTCCTTCCTGGAATCCAACGATTTTACCAGTTGTTACAACTGCTGCACCCTTTAATACATGGGTTCTTCCAGAACCTACTGTATCAACCTTTGAAATAAATCCTGGGAATATTCCTCCATTCCCTTTAACTTTCACTCTTGGCTCAATTACATCCTTAACAGGTATTATTCTTACCTTTTCTCCTGGATGAACAATATCTACATCAATTGATTTTAGTCTTTCATCCCCTGAAACTTCTTTTAAAAGTTCCTCTTTGTTTACATAAAGGATGCCATCTTTAACTTCTGTTTTTGTACCAAATTGTACATCTTTAATATAAATTTTACCTAATTCAAGGCGCAAAGCCTTCACCTCCCGATTTATTTATATAAAGGATATACCTTTATATTCCCTTAAAATTTCTTTAACATCTCTTCAATATCAGCTGCTGAAGAGATTTTATCCGGAGTTAAAACCTCAGCCTTTTCACCATTAACATAAACTATCATAGTTGGTAATCCTAAAACCTTTTGTGCTATTGCAAGTCTTCTATTTTGGCTTGTATTTAGGCTGCAGAATTTAATTTTATCTCCATATTTTTCTTCAAGCTTATGAACATCTGGCATAAGCTGTTTGCAAGTTTCACATTTGTCTCCCCAATAATCAACAAAAACGGGCTTTTCTTTGTAATTTAAAACTTCAGCCTCAAAATTATCTTTGTTTACTTCAATCATATTAAAACCTCCTATTTGTTAAATTTTTCATTTATATATTCTTCTGCTGCAACTGCAGCTATCGCGCCATCAGCAGCAGCAGTTATTACCTGTCTTAAGGATTTTACCCTTACATCTCCAGCGGCAAATACCCCCTCAACATTTGTTCTCATATTCTCATCTGTGGGAATATATCCACTTTCGTTTAAATTTATATGTCCCTTAAATACTGAAGTTATTGGGTTTAATCCTACAAAGACGAACACTCCATTTACTGATATTTCACTTGTTTCTCCCGTTACAACATTCTTTACTGTTAAACTTTCAAGGATTTCATCTCCCTTTGCACAAGTTACAACACTATTCCAAATAAACTTAATTTTTGGATTATTAAAAGCCTTCTCCTGCAAGGACTTTGCAGCTCTTAAAGAATCTCTTCTATGTATTACAGTAACGCTTTCTGCAAACTTTGTAAGATATATTGCTTCAGTAATAGCAGAATCTCCTCCACCTATTACCGCAACATCTAATCCTTCAAAAAAATCTGCGTCGCAGGTAGCGCAATAGGAAACGCCTCTTCCTCTCAGCTCAATTTCTCTTTCAAATCCTCCAAGCCTTGGTTCTGCTCCTGTTGCAATTATTACAGCCTTTGCATTATATTCACCATTTTTGCATAACACTTTTTTAATATCACTAGTAAAATCTACTGAAACAACTTCATCCTTAATAAATTCTGTTCCAAATTCCTCTGCCTGCTTTTTCATTCTTTCAGTTAATGCAGGTCCTGTACAATTTTCAATTGAGCCTGGATAGTTTTCAAGTTCAGCTGTAGTCGTCGCTTGCCCGCCAAATTTACCCTTTTCAATAACAAGAACGCTTAGCTTTGACCTTGAACCATAAAGGCCCGCAGAAAGACCCGCAGGTCCTCCTCCAATAATTATTATGTCATAAACATTTGACATATAATTCACCCCTAACTTAATTATTTATTGCATTATTTATTAAATCAAAATCAATAATTTTAAAATCCTCTAAAACCTTATCTGGCCAATTTCTTGGCTGTCTATTTCTTATTAAATTTTGTGAAACTTCTATGCTGTTTTCAATATACATTAAAGACTGAATATCTACGTACTCATAGTTTTTTTCTGAAATCAAAACAGTTTTATAAGGCGTTTCATTTGGTTTTACACTTCCCATTAATGGATGAGTTAATAATTTGTGCCCTTTATGTATATAATCCCTTACTTTTATTAAAACATCCATCAACGTACCATTAACGAAAATTATTTT
The DNA here is from genome assembly GCA_026417075.1 of Caloramator sp. GTDB lineage: Bacteria > Bacillota > Clostridia > Clostridiales > Caloramatoraceae > Caloramator_B. The sequence continues at coordinate 24,498 of JAOADY010000104.1, read as the reverse complement.
ATACTTACCACTATTCAGAATTTTTGAAACCAAATCATTATTTGTAATTATAAGCGCATTTTCTTTCAAATTTAACACTACCTTTAATATTTTTTAAACAAAAAAGAATGTAACAGTATTTCACCATTACATTCTCTGCTTTTCCAGAGGTCTGTCAGCAAATAATACTTTTGCCTGAGAGTATCATTAAATCCGGTTAATTTAATTTACCCCTTCGGCGTCCATAAGGATCTCTCATATTTGCTTCATCCAGCACATATTCTTTTATAGACATATCCTATGCTTTTATTATAAATTATTGTAAAAATAAATTCAATTCTATTTTTTACAAATTATTTTTCTTTTTTACTTTATTTTCCCCAATTAATACGATTTATTAGTTATTTTTTTAACTATATTTAAAAATTCTATATTAATTACATCTAAATTATTTTTCAAAAAAATATACTCCAATAACATTAGGTCCTGAATAAGTCGCAATTACTGTACCAACATCAGGTATTATTATATCACTTATTTGTGTTAACTCTCTAACCCTATTTAAAAACTCAGGAACATCTTTCTCAAATCCTATGCTTCCAACTGCAAGATTATAACTTTTATCAATGTTATTATTTTCTATATATTTTAATAGTAGCTCCATTCCTTTTTTAATTCCTCTTGCTTTTTCCCAAACTAATAATTTCCCATCCTTCGAATGTATTATAGGTTTAATATTAAAAAGAGTCCCTATAGCTGCCTTAGTCGATGATATTCTTCCTCCTTTTTTTATATACTCGAAGGTATCAAGTATAAAAGCAACTCTTACTTTACTTGAAAGTTCTATTAGTCTTTGATAAATTTCTTTTATATCCATTCCTTTTTCAATCATACTTTGAGCTTCCATAACTAAAAGTCCTGTTCCAAAACTTACGCTTTTAGAATCAACAACAAAAATATTTTGCGATTCTAGCATATTTTTTGCAATAAGTGCTGATTGGAATGTTCCACTAAGGAACGATGAAATATGAATAGATATTATATAGCAGTCTTCTTTTAAAAGATTAGAATATATCTCATAGAAACTTTGAGGATTTACCTGAGATGTCTTTGGTAACTCTTTCCCTTCTTTTAAAAATGAAAACAGTTTATTATTATCAATATCTATTCTATCTCTATAACTAATACCTTTATAAATAACTGTTAATGGTGCTACTATTATATTTTTGTTTTTAACATAATCCTTTGGTAAATCTGCTGTACTATCTGTAACAATAAATATTTTCTTCATTTTAACCTCCTTTATTATTTCATATTGGGGAATCCCATCTGTCTTAATGCCTCATAAGCAACTATAGACACTGTATTAGATAGATTTAAAGATCTTTCACTCTCTTCTACCATTGGTACTCTTATCATTGTATCTTTTAATAAATCTCTAATATATTGAGGCACACCTGAAGATTCTCTACCAAACATAATAAAGTCTCCTTGTTTATATTGAACTTCACTATACAACTTTTCTGCTTTAGTTGTAGATAAAAATATCCTGCTTCCTTTATTTTTATCAAAAAAGTCTTCAAAGTTTTCATAATATATTACCTTAAGCTTTTGCCAATAGTCTAGGCCCGCTCTTTTAAGCTGCTTATCATCAATTGTAAAACCTAATGGTCTTATAAGATGAAGCATTGAATTTGTAAGTACACAGGTTCTTCCTATATTCCCTGTGTTTTGAGGTATTTCAGGTTGGTATAGTACTATATTCAAATTCACATTTTCACCTTCCTATCTTTATAAAAGTATTTTCCATAATAATTATATCAGCAATTATTTTATATAAAAATATTTATAAGATATATTATATAAAAATCCTCCTTAAAAGGAGGATTTTTCAAAAATTCTGTACTTTCTTTATTTTTTTATCCCATATTTTTTCTGATACTTTAGCCCATTCTTTTGCTTTAGGTTCAATCTTAGCCGTTAACTCATCTACTGTTTCATCATCCATAACCTGAGTTGAATATGCGTTTGACTCGTGAACCATCTTATTTATTATATTGGGATTATCAAGAAGAGGACATGGTCTTAGATGATTTTTATTAAAAGGCATATTTCTTCTATATGCCATAAATAAAGGCGACTTCAAAACTTCAAGCAATGTATGCTCTTTAATGTTCATATTAGAATAATGAATAAATGCGCAAGGTTCACAATCCCCATTTGCATTTATATGGAAATATCTCTTCCCTCCAGCAATACAACCATTAGAAAATTCTCCGTCATTCCAAAAATCCATAACAAATATGGGCTCTGTTGCTCTTATTTCATTTATTCTTTTATACATATATGCTCTTTGCTCAGGCGTTGCCATAAATTCTGTATCGCTGTCTCTTCCAACAGGAACATAAGTAAAATACCAACCAAATCTGCATCCTTTTTCAATCATTAAATCAATATATTCCTTTGAAGCTACAGATTCAGTATTATATCTATGATAACAAGTTGAAAAACCAAATATAATTCCTGCCTCTCTTAAAATATCCATAGCCTTCATTACAGCATTAAATGTTCCTTCTCCTCTTCTAAAATCCGTTTCCTTTTCGAAGCCCTCAACACTAAAAGCAAGAGAAAAATTGCCAACTCTTTGTAATTCCTTTGCAAATTCTTCGTCTACAAGAGTACCATTAGTAAAAGCGAGGAAAGCACAATCATCATGCTTTTCACAAAGCTTTATAATATCCTTTTTCCTTATTAGTGGTTCTCCTCCCGAAAAGATATACATATAAGTTCCAAGTTCTTTTCCCTCATTAATAACTTTGTCCAAATCTTCAAAGGATAAATTCCACGCACTGTATTCACCTGCCCAGCAACCTGTACATTTTAAATTGCAGGCAGATGTTGGATCCATTAAAATAGCCCATGGTATGTTACAGTCATATTTTTTTTCGTTTTCAAGCTGAACAGGTATACCAAAAAATGATGCATTTAAAAAATAATTAATCCCTATTTTTTCTTTTACGTTTGGATGAATTTCAGTTAAAAGTTTATAAGTATATTTATACCAATTGCTGTCTTTATCATCCAAAAATCTCTTTACTGATTTTACATATTTTTTATCCTGTTCTCTTATGCAGATTTTATCTGCCCAATTAATAAGCTTTGGTATATTAGTTTCAGGATCTTTTAACATGTACTTAACTATTTCCTTTATAGCCGCTTCACCAATTCTAGTTTTTGCAAGGTTCATAGCATATACCTCCTTTTGATTAATTTTTCTATTATAATAATATTATTACTTATGTGGTATTTATTACTATTTGCCACACTTATTATTTTACTCCTATTTTATTTATAATTCAAATATTTTTATACCGACCAGTCATATTATTTTTCGACAATATAAGAGTATACATAATATATTTTGCAAACAATAAAGAATATAAGAAGTAAAAAACTATATTAAAAAATTATAAAAGAAGGTGGTAAAATTGAAATTTTATCCTTCTAATGTATTTATAGAACCTGAAGCTGAAAACTATCCTCTTTGTAAAGAACTAATAAATAAATTTAAATTCCTTAATATACCTGTTTTTAATTTTAAAGATTTTAATAAATTAAATAATTTTGAAAAAACATCAAGAGAATTCTATTCTTTTAGCAAAAGAAGCTTAATAGTTGGAATTAAAAAAAGCATGAAACTCGAATGTTGCAAACCATCTGCAGATTATCAGTTCTCCCTTGTTACAGGATGTCCAGGTAGCTGTGAATACTGTTATCTTCAAACTAATCAAAGTTTTAAACCTTTTATTAAGGTATATGTAAATATTGAAGAAATTTTTAATAATATTGATAAATATATAAATTCATCAATTCCGAATATTACAACCTTTGAAATTTCAAGTTCAAGCGACCCTATAGCTGTTGAACATATTACAGGTTCAGTAAGAAAAACAATTGAATTTTTTTCAAATAAGGAATTTGGAAGGTTAAGACTTGTTACTAAATATTCTAATATAGATAACCTTCTTAATATAAATCATAATAATCATACTAAAGTTCGTTTCAGTATAAACTCCGAATATGTAATAAAAAATTTTGAACATAATACTGACAAAATTGAAGATAGAATAAAAGCTGCCTCACTAATATATAAATCCGGATATCCATTAGGATTTATAATTGCTCCAATAATGTACTATGATAACTGGGAAGAAGAATATAGAAGACTTTTTGAAATGCTGAAGAACAATATTCCAGATCCTTATACAAAAAATATTTCCTTTGAACTTATTCAATATAGATTTACTGTAAAAGCTAAGAATATAATACTTGAAAGATTTCCAAACACAAAACTTGATATGAAAGAAGAATCTAGAACCAAAAAATGGGGTCCTTATGGTATTTATAAATTTGTATATCCCAAAGATACCTCGATTAAATTAAAGGAGTATATATCTAACTTAATAATTGAATATTTTCCAAATTCAACGATAGAATATTTTACATAAATATTCTATCGTCATTAATTTTTTTATAATATCAAAGTTGTTATATTAATAAAAAATTTATTAAAAATACAAAAACCATAGAACTTTTGACTGTTATACATAAAGATTTCTCAAAAGTTCTATGGTTTTAAAAAATTAAGATTTAAATATTAGATGCTAAATTTACTAATTCAAAAGTTATAAAAATTATATTTATAAATATTTTTAACATTCAATTATAAATTTATTTATAACCTTAGCAACTCCATCTTTTTCATTAGTATCAGTAACATAGTCTGAAATACTTTTTAATTTTTCTGTTGCATTCCCCATCGCAACTCCTAAGCCCGCATATTCAATCATACTTATATCATTTTCATTATCTCCTATACATATTACTTCATCGCGACTTATATTAAAATTTTTAGCTAAAATTTTAACTGCATTTCCCTTAGAAACTCCCTCTGTCATAATTTCTAAGTTATTATAATATGAAGACACAATCGACAAATTAAATTCATCGCTTATCTTTTGTCTTAAAGTATTTAATTTTTCTATATCATCATCTGCAAGAGCTATTTTAAATATTTCTTCATTTTCTATAGCTTCTTTAAAATTCTTAACTACAACTATTTTTACCTTTTCATTTTCTGGAACCATGCTATTCCATTTATCATAATTAGAAGAAAAATTTATAATTTTTTTAGTATATATCTTTTCACTAGTATACAAATGAGGATATATGCTAAAACTTTCAATTAAATCTATAAGATTATATAAAATATCCTTATCTATTGTTTTCTTATATATTATTTTATTTCTATCCTTTTCTCTAATATAAGCTCCATTTGATGCAACTATTGGAGCAGGTGTTTCAATTAAAGATGCATAAAACCTTGCAGAAGTAAATATTCTCCCTGTGCAAACAACTATTTTTACTCCAAGTTCAGATGCTCTTTTTATTGCTAATTTATTATTTTGTGAAACCTCCTTTTTATCATTTAAAAGAGTTCCATCCATATCAATTGCAATCATTTTGTACTTCATCTCAATCCTCCAACTAACTATATTTAATAATTTAAACATTAATATAATAACATATAATAAATACAATATACAAATTTACTTCTAAAAATATATTGCCTTTTTTAATTTTTTTATATATTATAAATATTGAAAATAAAAAATCGCCGTTTGCTAGGGGAGCATTAAGCTGAGAGGAAGGTCAAGCCTTCGACCCTCTGAACCTGAACTGGGTAATTCCAGCGAAGGGAAGCATTAAAGTTCTCCTCCTATTTTACGGTGTAAAAGGAGGATTTTTTATGTCATTTTTTACAAACATTTTTTCAGATTTATCTAAAGTAAAAATTCAATCATGGGCTTTTATTATAGCTCTTATTGCAACTTCATTTTTATTAAGAAAAATCATAAAAAAAGAAAACTTTTCTACAAAAAAACTGACTCATGCAAGTCTTTGCATTGCTACTTCATTTATTCTATCCTATATAAGATTTTATCATTGGCCCCAGGGAGGCTCAATAACTCCTGGAAGTATGATACCATTAATGCTGTTTGCATATATGTACGGTTCAACTGAAGGAATACTTGCTGGAATGGTTTATGGAATATTACAATTTATTCAGGATCCATTTATTGTTCACTGGTTCCAAGTTCTTTTAGATTATCCTTTAGCCTTTGGAGCTATAGGGCTTGCTGGATATTTTAAGAAAAACTTTAGTATTGGAGTTATTATTGGTGGGTTTGGTAGAATGTTTTTTCACTTTTTATCCGGAATATTCTTTTTTGCAAGCTATGCCCCTCAAGGCATGAACCCAATTATTTATTCACTTATTGTTAATGGAACTTTAGTTGGAACAGAAACAGGAATTTGTTTTGTAATATCTTTAATTCCACAGTTTAAAAATGCTGTTTTAAAAATAAAATCTCAAATATCATAAAAATGGATGTTTTCATCCATTTTTTATATATAGTTATAACTTTATTACTATTAAATCCTTCAACCTATGATTTAATATCAAATTAACATTTGTTAAATTAATATATTAATTTAACAATCACACTATAAATTTTATATTTAACGATAATATATAAAAAATAAAGGCTTAAACTCAATAGAGCTTAAACCCTTATTTGGTGCGGGTGAAGGGATTTGAACCCCCACGGTTTCCCGCTAGAACCTGAATCTAGTGCGTCTGCCAGTTCCGCCACACCCGCAGATACAATGATATTTTAACACTATTTTTTTTTATTGTCTATAATATTTTAGTATCAACCCATATACTTCCATCGGTTATTTTTTGTATAAATTTATATTCCGACAATTCTTCTACCAACTTAAAAAGCGCCTCATCCTTCATTTTTGCCTCAACCATACAATCAAAATCACAATCGATGTCTTTCATTTTACTTATAAAATTTAAAAAATCATTACAATTTACATAATCGTTATGACTCCTTATATTTTTCTCATCTTTAGGACTCGATATATGAACTTTAGGAGGAAATTTCTCATTTTCCCATGTATTAAAAATATCTTCTATTATAGTTTCAATAGGATATGAAGAAGGATTGCAAAAGTCATGATGAATATCTAAAACCATTGGTAATTTTATGTCACGACAAATCTGTAAAACCTCTTCAGCATTAAATAATTTATCGTCATTCTCAAGAGCAATTCTCTTTTTTACATTATCATCAAGCATATTAAAGCCCTCATAAAATCTTTTTATTGAATCTTTTTTATTTTTATACATACCTCCAACATGGATTATCATTTTATGCTCAGTTCCTAACCCCATAAGCTCAAATATACGGTTATGATATTTTAAATCCTTTATTGATGCCTCAATTACTTCTTTCTTAGGACTATTCAATAAAGTAAAATGATCGGGATGAGTTCCTACTCTCATTCCTTTTCCTTTAACGTAGCTTCCTATTTCTTCCAATTTATCTTTTAAAGAAAATTCCCACTTCCAATCCTTTAGTTCTTCATGAGTTGCCAAAGGTATAAGTTTCGATGTAAATCTATAAAATTTAATACCATAGGCATTATTATATTTTAATATCTTTAATGTATTTTGTAAATTTTCACTAGAAACTTGTTCTAATTTATTTTCCCAAAGCTTTCTATCTATTTTATTTAAACTTTTTAATGTAACTGTTTTATTAGGAGAAATCTTGCCTAACTTCATAGATATAGCAACATATCCAAAATTTATATTCATCTTTCATCCTCCAATATTAATGCCAGTTATCTTTTATTCTTATAAAAATTAACATATTTATATAATCTTTTATGTAAAATTTCACAACACCAATATTATTTTTTACGCATATTTTTATACCTTCAAACAACTTAATTAATTTATTTAAGTCTTCATCATTTACAATACTATTTCCGTAAATTATCTTTTCATATAAGTCAACATATTCTTCCATATCAAAATTTATTTTATCTCCAAATCTTTGGCTATATTCTCTAAAGGTTTCTCCTTTATTATAATAAATACCAACATATTTACCATATTTAATTATCTTCATTGATAAATTTATTATTTGACTCTTTTCTTTTTTGTAAAACCTATTATTTTTATAATAAAAAAATACAGAAAGCAAAAAAGCAAAAATTATTAAGTTCAAATATATATTATATTTTCTTTTATTTTTTACGGATATATTTTCCTCATCCTTTTCAATCTCATTTTTTATTTTATTTTTTATAATGTTTATTTCACCATCATTTAGCCTTCTCTTTTCTATGTTTTGCTTAATATCATCATTTATCAGCTTATTCTTCTCTATAAATTCATTTATAGAAAAATGTCCCGGTGTAGGGTCAAAAGTAATCCAACCAACTTTATCAAAATATACTTCAACCCACGCATGTGCATTAGAATTTAAAACATCAATGTTTCCTGAGATTCTATTAGTTCCTGTTACATAAAATCCTTCTATATATCTTGTTGGTATATTTACAATTCTGCACATAACTGCTAGAGCTGAAGCAAAATAAGTACAATATCCTTTCTTCTCATCAAATAAAAAATAATCTACAAAATCCCTATTAGAAGGAAGATAAGCCACATTTATATCATAGGGATAATTTTCTTTTAAATAATTTTGAAGAGCAATCGCTTTATAAAACGGTGAAGCATAATTTTTTGTTATATTATAAGTTAAATCATAAACCCTCTTTGGAATATTATCTGGAAGCTTTAGATATTTTTCTAATTCCTTATCATAACTTTGAGGAAAATTTATATTATCAGGTTGTATCTTAATATTTTCTAATTCATCGAAATATACTGAGTATATCTCTCCATTATTAACCTTTTTGGGATTATACATTTCTCCATCAGAATCAATATAAAAATAATTCCATTTATTATTTACATAGCTTAAAGGCAAAATATTAAATGCTGTAGTCGTTATAGTTTTTACTGGATATATATCTATCCTATTCTTAGCCCCTTCTAAGGACGATGAAGTATATTTTTTCAATGTATAATTTGTTTTATTCCACATATATCCATTATAATAATCTTTAACCGTTCCTCTAAGATGTAATTCTTTTGTACTTTTTTGTATAAATATTTTCATAGCAACAGAGTTATCTATTTTTATAGGACCTCCAAGTCTTTGAGGATCCTGCTGATACCCCGTATAGGAAAAAAGAAATCTTTTCTTTGTTATATTCTTCGTTGAATTTATACTATAACTGTTTCTCAATTTAGTGAATTTGTCGAATACATTCCCTTCTATCCAATCAAAGGAATTTACTTTTGAATTATATGGAAGTAATTTTGATAATATATTTACCAAAAACAATATAACTATTACCCATGCAAATATCTTTATATAATAGTAAGGCTTAATATTAGTATTGGAATTTTTCCACCTAAATTCTGACTTAATGTATTCATTATAAGAATACAATGCAAGAGATACTAAAAAATATATACTACAAGAGGCTGATAAATCAATAATACTAATAAAGTAATAAATTATAAATATGCTTCCTCCTATTAAAAAAATAGGTATTGTCCAATTTTTTATAACAACGATATAAAATAAAATTAATAAAAATATAGGCAATATAAAATATATAATATGTCTAAAATAATCTGCATATCCCTCAATAATATATTGATTTTCAATTAAACTATAAATAAAATTCTTCAATTCAAAAATAATTACTTTAATCATATTTATTAAATATAATGGTTTTGGTATAATAAAAAACAATATTATGCTTATCCATGAATATTTTATTGAATACAAAATATAATAATAAACTAATACTAAAATTATTATAGTTAAAACCATCGCTTTATTATACTTAATAGATGCAACTTTAAAAGTTATATCAACTATACAAAATGTTGCAATTGTTATAATGATTAAATATACTATAAATTCAAAAGAGTTTATCTTTTTTTTCATATTTTCTCCAACGCCTCTTTTATATCAGAGTTTGAAGTGATTTTATACATAATTATCCCACAAGAAGATATCCTATAATTTAAATCATTATTAATCGGAAAATCGCTTACATAAATTATTATTAAGTCATACCCTATTTCTTTAATTGAGCAATAAGTTTCTATATCTTTAGCTGTTATATTCCCAGATACTACTATTACAGTTGAACCTTTTTTTATAAATCTTATTCTTTTTTCAAGTAAATCCCCCATATTAAAATTCCCATCAGGTTTAATATCACATAATATATCAAGAAAACTTTTAAGATTTTTTGTGTCTCTTCCAGAAGTATAATAAGTAGTTGAAGAATTTACATACATATTCAAAGATACTGCTTTTTTTAAAAAATAAGCTGCAATCGTCGCTACCACTTCAATAGCCTTTTCTTCCAATGACCTTGCATTTTCTCCCAAGAAACAGTTTAACTTAAAATCAAGAAAAATATACGTTGATGCACTTCCTGTCATATCATAATTTTTAATATAGAAGCTCCCTTTTTTTGCCGATACTTTCCAGTGAATTCTTTTAAAATTATCTCCTTCAATATATTTTCTCAAATCTGATATGCTTGTATTATCTTCAAAAGCTTTTTGTAAAGTGTTTAACGTACCATAGGATTGCATCGAATTTAAATTAAAAAAATCTATTTCTCTTACTCTTGGGTAAACCTTTAATTTTGTATTTGAATATATTTTAACTCTCCACGAAAATACACCAAATACATCTCTTATAAATATATCTATAGGTCCTAATTCATAAATACCTCTATACTTTATTTTTACAATTTGAGATGTAAATTCCCTGCTAAGAGGCATAATCGTTAATACAAAAGATTTTGCATATTCTTGGGATATTTTTTCTATTGTTTTATCTTTTATTTCTATATGAGGTGTAGGTAAAAGTGTATCATTATCTATAATTGATTTTATCTCAATTAAATCATCAACATAGTAATCCTTTTCATCGTATTTTTGAAATCCACTTATTTTATTTTTTATATAAAATGTCCACAAAAACGAAAATAAAAAAGTTAAAAAAATTATATTAAAAATTAAATATGATATCTTCCCACCTATTATACGTGAAGCAGTAAAAAAAACAAAAATTAAAAATGCTGCTGATTTATTAACTTTAAACATATTTCGCAACTCCTGGTACTGATACAGAAGAAATTATATTTTCAAGAACTTCCTCTGATTTCATGCCCTTTAATCTATATTCAGGCTTTAAAATAATTCTATGGCTTAACACAGAATAAGCAATAGATTTAACATCGTCTGGTATTACATAATCCCTATTAAATAACAAAGCTCTCCCCTGACTACATCTTAATAGATTAATACTTGCTCTTGGGCTTGCGCCAAGAAGTATTTCTTCTCTTTCACGAGTTGCTTTAATAATTGAAATAATATATCTTTCTATTTTTTCATCTACGTATATTTTTTTGGTATAACCTCTTAAAGCATTTATATCCTCTGCTTCAGCAACAGGTTTTAAATCAATAAGAGGATTTCCTTCCTTAAATCTTTTCAACATAAAAAGTTCATATTCTTCATCTGGATATCCTAAACTTATTTTCATCATAAACCTATCAAGCTGTGCTTCTGGCAATGGAAATGTCCCTTCATATTCAATTGGATTTTGAGTAGCCAAAACCATAAAGGGTTCCTTTACTTTATATGTATTTCCATCTGCTGTTATCTGGCGCTCCTCCATAACCTCAAGCAAACTTGACTGAGTTTTGGGAGAAGTTCTATTTATCTCATCAGCGAGTATAATCTGGCTCATTATTGGACCAAACTTAAACTCAAAATTCATAGTATTAGGATTATATACTGATATTCCTGTAATATCTGAAGGTAATAGGTCTGGAGTAAACTGTATCCTCTTAAAATCACAATTTATTGATTTTGCCAATGCATGGACAAGCGTAGTTTTCCCTAATCCTGGCACATCTTCAATCAATACATGACCTCCACTGATTAAAGTTATGATAATTTTTTCTATTGCTCCTCGTTTTCCATAAATAACTCTTTCAATATTTTCTATAATATTTTGTATTATCTGATATTTTTCCATAATATCACCCTTCTCTAATTTTATCATATATTTTATATATTTCCTATATAAATTAAATTTAGGGAGCTGTTTCCAGCTCCCTAAGGTGTTGAATTATCGACTTCTGTACTTGTTTGAACCTGAACATTAGATGCAGGTTTTGTTCCAATTCTTATTTTACCTTTTCCAGCTTTATAAGTATCTTTTGAAATAATCTCACTTTTTACTAACTTGCCCCTCTCATATACCTTTCTATAAGTTATTGACTTTATACCATCTATAGGTTTTTCTTCTACTATTTTTTTACCAGCAGTTAAAGTTGAATCTTTTATATATTCAATATTTGCAGGTATTTTTTTTACAATTTCAGAAGTTATTTCTACAGTTTGTCCAGGATGTTCATCTGCTCCATAAATAGTTACAGTTATATTTCCTCCACTTACACCAGACTTAATATATATTGGATATTTATTTGTATTTTTAAATTTCATATCTATATAATCACCTGAAATAGTTGCATCTCTCCCCGCAGGTACATATCCTACTCTTAGCTGATGCGGTCTTCTTTCTACAATTGGGAAATTAGCAAGAAGAGCTGCATTATAAACTGTCGTTGTAACCTGACAAATTCCTCCTGCAAGTCCTGGAACATGAGTACCATTAATTATTACAGGAGCTTCCTTATATCCCTTTGACTCAAGCCTTGGTCCTAAAGTTTTGTTCATTGAATACAATTCTCCTGGCATTACAACAGTCCCGTCAACAAAGGAGGCTGCAATTTTTATATTACCTGATCTATTTACATCCCCAAGATTAAATTTTGTAGAAAAGCTTGAAATTTTTGTATTAATTCTGCTCAACATTTCGGCCTTGATTTTAGCCTTAACTAAATCTACCGGTATATTTATATTCTCCTGTGATTCATCAGGTTTAATAGAAGGAATTATTAATTCCTTAAGCCTTTTTTCATCGACTTTTTTACCATTCTTATCTGAAGTAACTTTAAAACCTGAAGATGTTAATTCAATAGTAGCATTAACTGGATTTAAATTTATTTTCTTAGATATTTTCTTAATCTCATTATTTATTATTGAAGTATCTGAAACAAACTGCATCTTAATATCATAATTGTTATTTTTTAATTTATATCTTAAAATAGTTTTTTCAAATAAGTTTCCATTTTTACCATAATTAAAAGCTTCATTGACAGCTTTATCAACATCATAATGAGCTTTTAACTGTTTATAACTAATTATAAATTTATAATTTTCATAACTCATATATATCTTTTTATTTTTAATATGCTTATTGAATTTCTCTTCAAGAATATTTTTTGCTTCTTCTTTTGACATTCCTCCTACATTTACTCCATTTATGCTTATTCCTTCATATATGACATCTTGTGCCGATGCAGTATCACCAAATATAATTCCAAAGGTTACAAATATAATCATCAATAATAACAATGGTATTATTATTTTAAACCCTTTTTTCACATTATCCCTCCCAAGCATTGCATTCTTTTTAATTATAACATTTTTTAAAGTTATGTAAATATTAATACCTTAAAAAGCAACCTCCATATTATTATGACCATCTTTTATAGAGAATAGTTTCATCAAATATATATAATTAATATTTTATTTATTTTGTATAATTTTATTATAATACTTACATATATGACTTAAAGGACATATACTACAATTGGGATTGCGTGCACTACATACCTTCCTTCCATGCCATATTAACCAATTATGTGCACTTGTCCACTTTTCCTTTGGAATATTCTTCATAAGCTGCTCTTCTGTTTCAATAACATCTTTGGCATTTGAAAGCCCCAATCTGTTTGAAACTCTAAACACATGAGTGTCAACAGCAATAGCATCTTTATTGAAAGCATTTGCTAAAACAACATTAGCAGTTTTTCTGCCAACGCCAGGCAATTTTATTAACTCTTCAAAAGAATCAGGAACTGATCCATTATAATCCAATATTATTTTCTTACTGGCTTCTATTATATTCTTAGCCTTTGTTTTATAAAGTCCGCAAATTTTAATATATTGTTCTAATTCGTTTATTTCAAGAGCAGCAAAATCTGCAGGATTATTATATTTTTTAAACAGCACGTCAGTTGCTTTATTAACATTTAAATCCGTTGTTTGAGCTGATAATATAGTAGCAACAAGCAATTCAAATGGACTACTAAAATTTAATGCACATCTTGCATTTTTGTACTCTCTTTCAAGTATTGCAATTATTTCTTCATTATTATTCATATGTTCACCCGTTTCTAGTTATTTATACAAATCAATTATAAATATTTATATTAATTAAATCAATAAAAATAGGCAGGTAAAACCTGCCTAAAAAATTATATTATACCCATCTTTTCCCCAACTTTTTTATAAATTTCAACTGCTTCATCGAGCATATCCTTAGTATGAGCAGCAGTTACAATATTTCTAACTCTTGCTGTTCCCCTTGGAACTGTTGGAAAAGCAATTCCTTGAGCAAATACTCCCTCATTAAACAATTCATCACTAAACTTCATAGCCTTTGCTTCATCACCAATAATAACAGGAGTTATAGGCGTTTCACTATGTCCTATGTCATATCCTATTGATGAAAGCTTTGATTTGAAATACCTTGCATTATCCCAAAGCCTGTCAACAAGTTCTGTACTTTCAGATAATATTTCTATAGCTTTAATGCAGGCTCCAGCAGCTCCTGGAGTCATTGCTGTTGAGAACAGGAAAGGCCTTCCTCTTAATTTAAGCCAGTCAATAAGTTCTTTTGTTCCAGCAACATATCCTCCAACTACACCTATTGCCTTTGACAATGTTCCTATCTGACAATCAACCTTCCCATATAAATTAAAATGAGATACAGAACCACTTCCATTTTTTCCAAGAACTCCTGAAGCATGAGCATCATCAACATATGTAAATGCACCATATTTCTCAGCAATTTCTACTATCTCAGGAAGTTTTGCTATGTCACCGTCCATTGAAAATACTCCATCAGTTATAATCATAAGTTTTTTATATTGACCGCTTTCACTAGCCTCTTTTATAGTCCTTCTCAAATCATCCATATCGCTGTGTTTATATCTAATTATTTTTGCCCCTGAAAGTCTGCAACCATCAATAATACTAGCATGATTTAATTCATCTGAAAGTATCGCATCTTCTTTAGTCATAAGAGCACTTACTGTACCCATATTGCAATTAAAACCCGATTGAAATACTATTACTGCTTCTGAATGCTTAAACTTTGCAAGCTTTTCTTCAAGTTCTTCATGTATATCAAGTGTACCTATAATAGTTCTAACTGCTCCTGCTCCTGCTCCATACTTTTCAGTAGCTTTTATAGATGCTTCAACTAATCTTGGATCATTTGCAAGTCCGAGATAATTATTAGAAGATAGATTAATAACTTCCCTTCCATTTATAACACATTTAGGCCCTGTTGGACCAGTAACAACTGGAAGTTTTCTATAAAGCCCCTTTTCCTTTAATTCTTGAAGATTTGCGCTCAAAAACTCATGTAATGCTTGACTGCCCATAAGATTACCTCCTAAAAATAAAAATAAAATAATTTATAAACATCTCATAATAAATTATATTCTATATTTTTTCTTTTTTCCCTCTTTTTTTTATACGACACAATTATATAAATATTATTTCATTTCATCATTACTATATACTCCTCTGTATTCATAAGGAATAAGCTGTGCAATTTTTGTCATAATGATATTTAAACATTTTTCATTATAATTTTCCTTATCCTCCTTTATGTCCTTTTCAGGCAAATAAAAAGGAGCCCCTATGTTTACTTTCACATTTGCATGAATAAATTTTTCTCTTGCCATATCTTTGTCATTTATAGGCATCAATTTTTCAGTTCCTGTAAGCCCTAAAGGAACTATTTTAGCTCCTGTCTTCTTAGCAATAAGTACAACACCTTTTTTTCCCTCAATCATTTTACCCGTCCTAGAACGTGTTCCCTCTGGAAAAATAAGAATAGATTTTCCTTCTTTAATTTTTTCAATACATTTTCTTAATGCATCTGTATCTGGAGTATTGGGATGAATAGGTATTATATTGACTGCTTCAAGTCCTATTCGGCTTACCGGGTTTGAAGCAAGCTTAACCCCTGCAACAAAATATGGTTTAAACTTTTTAAGAATCTTGTTTAATATTAATCCATCTGAATTACTAAGATGATTACATACAAATATTACAGGTTCATTAATTTTTTTTATATTTTCAATACCATGCACTTCTATATTTGCATATTTATTTATATAATAATCTATTATAATCTTTGAAAAAGGCTTTAATATAAAAGAAGGAGTATTAAGTATAATATTTGCCGCTTTTGAATTAATCATTCTATTATTCCCCCTCATAAATTTATTATTAAATAAAAAAGCTTATTATAGAACTTATTATACTAATTATAATTGAAGCAATTATTGCCGAACCAAGGTTTGATACATAAAATCCACTTGTAGCTGCAGACACAATTAAAACAGAAACTCCATTTATTATAAACGTAAAAAGTCCTAAGGTTAAAATATTGATTGGAAGTGAAAGAAATTTCAATATTGGACTTATAACAGCATTTACAAATCCCAATACAACAGAAGCTACTATAGCCGCTCCAAAGCCACTTATATTAACACCCTTTACAATGCCTGCAGTTATATATATAGAAACGGCGTTAATAAGCGTACGGGTTAAAAAACCTTCTTTTGTTTCACTTTTCATAATTAATCCCCCCTCAATTTTTTAATAGATTTTTCTGCATAATATTTTAAATAATCATCATCAAGTTTTGTTTCAAGTAGAGGAATATACTCTTTATCATTACTATTTCCTAATGCGATTATCATATTCCTCTGAAGTTTCTTTTTTCCTATCCAACCTGCAGAAGTTAATCCGAACAAATTTCTAAATTCTTTATTTGTCATATTTAATAATTTATAAGGATTTATATTAAAATTCCATTCTTTAGGATAAAATTCATTTATATTTGAAAGTTTAACTTTTTTATTATAGGGACATACATCTTGGCAAGTATCACATCCGTATAATCTAAGCCCCATTTTTTCCATTTCTTTATCTGTTATAATGTCCTTTTTCTGAGTAATAAATGATAAACATTTCCTTGCATTTAAATAATATGGTCTTTCTAAAGCCTTTGTCGGGCATACATCAATACATAATGTGCAGTCCTTGCATAGTGACTCAAGTTCTATATCCCTTTTTATATATAAGTCTGTAATTATTTCCCCAAGAAATACAAAAGAACCATATTTTTTTGTAATTATGCTAGTATTTTTACCGTAAAAACCTATGCCACATTTTTTTGCTATCTCTCTATCATGAAGGCATCCAGTATCTACATAGTAAACACACCTTCCCTTAAACTCATTTGTTATATATTCTGATATGCTTTTAAGTTTATAATTCATTACTTTATGATAATCAATTCCAAAGGAAGATTTAGACAAATAAGGTTTTGTTTTATCCACATCAACTGTTTTATAGGGTATAGCGATTGATATTATGGTCTTTGCACCCTCAAGTAGCCTATTAACATCAACTCTTAAATTTTCATTACTATTTTCAAATCCTGATAAATGTCCTGAAGTTTTCCTTTCTTTAAGCCTTTCAATAAAAAATTCACTGAAAAATATATCTGAAAAACCAATACAATCTATTCCTATTGAATTTGCATATTCAACTATTCTCTCTCTAATCATTATATTATCACCCTTTTATATGCTATGACAAATCTTTTGTTTTCATTTTATAAATCAATTATAGTATAGAATTTAACTGAAAAATACACAATATATTTGAAAACATTTACGGAGGGATATAAATGAAAAAGAAAGTTGCAGTTGAGCAAAATTTGGATAACGTTAAGGAATATCTTGAAGAAAGAGGAATTAAAACTGAGCAATTCAGTGGTAGCCAGTTTCTTAATGCATCTAAAATATCAAAATATGATGCAATAATAGTTTCCGGAAGCAACAAAGATTTACTTGGAATGCAGGATACTCAAACTAAAATCCCTGTTATCGATGCTACCGGTATGACACCTCAAGAAATTTACAACAACCTCACAAAATAATTTCCAAAAAAGAGAGAATCCTATTTTAAGATTCTCTCTTTTTTATTATATAACCATATCAGAATATATATAAAGCAAATTATTAATTTTAGGTCTGACTATTTTTGCAGGAATTCCACAAACTGTAACATTAGGCTGAACATCCTTTAATACAACAGCATTTGCACCTATTTTAACATTTTTCCCTATTCTTATTGGTCCTAATACCTTTGCTCCAGCCCCAATAACAACATTATCCTCTATTGTTGGATGTCTTTTCCCTCTATCTTTTCCAGTTCCTCCTAATGTCACTCCATGATATATAGTAACATTATCTCCTATTTCTGCTGTTTCTCCAATAACAACACCCATTCCATGATCTATAAATAGATTTTTACCAATTTTAGCCCCTGGATGAATTTCAATTCCAGTAACCTTTCTTCCTATTTGAGATATTATCCTTGCTAGTAAAAATCTCTTCTTAATATATAGTTTATGAGATATTTTATAAAATATAATAGCCTTAAGACCTGGGTAGCAAAGAAGAACTTCAAGGATTGATTTTGCAGCAGGATCATTTTTCATTATATTTTTTGCTTCTTCAATTATAGTTTTTAACATAAATATCACTCCATATCAAATAATTCCGTTGATAGATATCTTTCACCTGTATCTGGTGCAATAGTTAGAACTATTTTATCCTTTCCTATATTTTTTGCTATTTTAATAGCTCCAAAAATCGCAGCCCCTGAAGAAATTCCAAGAAGCACTCCTTCATTCTTAGCAACTTTTCTTGCCGTTTCAATTGCTTCTTCATTTGATACAGTAATTATTTCATCAATGATTTCTCTTTCAAGTATTTCAGGAATAAATCCTGCTCCTATACCCTGTATTTTATGAGGTCCTGCTATTCCTTTAGAAAGCACAGGAGAATCCTTTGGCTCAACTGCGATTATTTTTATATTTCTAATCTCTTTTTTTAAAACCTTTCCTATTCCTGTTATAGTTCCTCCAGTGCCAACACCACATACAAAAGCATCAATTTTCCCTTCAGTTTGTTTTAAAATCTCTTTTGCTGTTGTTTCCACATGAGCTAATGGATTTGCTGGATTATTAAATTGTGATGGCATGAAATACCTATTTTCAGTAGC
Organism: Caloramator sp.; assembly: GCA_026417075.1. Taxonomy (GTDB): domain Bacteria; phylum Bacillota; class Clostridia; order Clostridiales; family Caloramatoraceae; genus Caloramator_B. The sequence goes on along the minus strand of JAOADY010000104.1, from coordinate 5,198 downwards.
TATTTTTTCTGCCATTTCAACAGCTCCTCTCATCCCTTTAGAGCCTTCGGTGAGAATTATTTCTGCTCCATAAGCTTTAATAAGTTTTCTTCTTTCAATACTCATAGTTTCAGGCATAACAATTATAACTCTATATCCTTTCGAAGCGCCTATCATTGCAATACCTATGCCCGTATTCCCGCTTGTAGGTTCTATTATCGTACCTCCTGTTTTTAATAATCCTTTTTTTTCAGCATCTTCTATCATCGCTAATGCAATTCTATCCTTTATGCTCCCGCCTGGATTAAAATATTCAAGCTTTACATAAACCTGCGCCATTTCTTTGTTGATTAAATTTTTTAACTTTATTATTGGGGTATTGCCTATTGTTTCAAATATTTTATTATATATCATAGTATCAACTCCTAATTTTTTTATTTTAATTACTGCAGTAAAAATAAAAACCTTCTGTCTCTGTTAATTACAGAGGCAGAAGGTTAATTCCGCGGTTCCACTCTGTTTGAGCAAAAGCCCAACTCGTTATCTGACACAATCATGTCATATCCCTATAACGGGAGAACCCGTAACAACCTACTATATTCGGTTTAAAACTCCCAGGGGCACTTCAACTATACTTCTGCATAAAACCCTCTCAGCCACGGGGTTTCTCTCTGTATGCTCCATATAATCTACTTTCCCTGATCATCGTATTTAATTCATATTAAATTACTCGGATATCTTTTTAATTTATTATATTATCATTTATACAAAAGTTCAATAGATTTTTATAATATTTTTTGTTAAATTTATTTACAAAACACATGCTTTCCTATTACTTTTATAACAGGTCTAGACCATATCCATTTATTGGTAGTTTTTTCTGGATTGTAATAAAATAATGCACCACCTGATGGATCCCATCCATTTAGTGCATCCGTAGATGCCTTAACTGCACTACTAACGGGCTCTAAATTAATCTGACCATCTGATACCGCTGTAAAGGCTCCAGGCTGATATATTACCCCTGGAATTGTACTTGGAAAACGCGGATCCCTCGTTCTATTTATAATTACTGCCCCTACTGCTACCTGACCTATATAGGGTTCACCTCTTGCCTCGCCAGAAATTGCTCTTGAAAGCAAACGTTGATTTGCACTATAATTATCGCTTCCTGAACTCTTACTATCATTTATTCCTAAAGCAGCAAGAGTTTTAGGACCAGCAATGCCATCAGGATATAATCCGTTCTTCTGTTGAAAATACTTTACTGCACTATAGGTTTTATATCCATAAATTCCATCTATAGGTCCATCATAATATCTCCAATTTTTAAGTTTTGTTTGTATCTCAATTACAGTCTGCCCTCTTGAACCATATTGATAGCTTGCAACAAAATATGTACTATTACTCATAATTAAAATAGAATAGATAAAATAAATAATAAAAATAAACCAGCTAAATAAAAACAATTTTTTCACTTTCATTCCTCCTTTCGCCCTATATTTTTTGATTTTTATACTATTTTAATTCATATAAAAATAAATTTTTTAACCTTTTATATTATAGATATTTTCCTATTTCAGTTGTTTTTTTTTACATTTTTATTTATTATTTAAATAATGATGTTTTTGAGGTGATAATGTGGCAGAATTCTTACCAATTTCTATCGAAGATATGAAAAAAAGAGGTTGGAATGAACTTGATTTTATATTCGTTTCAGGAGATGCGTATGTAGATCATCCTTCCTTCGGTCATGCAATTATTACAAGACTGCTAGAATATATGGGCTTTAAGGTTGGAATAATTCCTCAACCTAATTGGAAAAGTAAAGATAGTTTTATGGTTCTTGGGAAACCTAAAATTGCATTTCTAGTATCCTCTGGTAATATAGATTCAATGGTAAACCATTATACAGCTGCTAAAAAAAGAAGACATGATGATTCCTATTCCCCAGGTGGTAAAGCAGGCTTTAGACCTGATAGAGCTGTTATTGTTTATTGTAATAGAATAAGAGAAGCATACGGAAATGTCCCAATAATAATAGGTGGAATTGAAGCAAGTTTAAGACGTTTTGCTCATTATGATTACTGGGATGATAAGGTAAGAAATCCTATATTAATTGACAGCAGTGCAGATATTTTAATATACGGTATGGGTGAAAAACCTATAATGGAAATAGCAAATCTTTTGAGCTTTGGCAAAAAAATAAGTGAAATAAAAAATATAAAAGGAACCTGCTATATCTCAAACGATATTAATAATCTAAGGGATTTTACTTTAATACCTTCCTTTAATGAAGTATCAAAAGATAAAAAATCCTATGCTTCTGCCTTTAAAATACAATATGAAGAGCAGGATCCAATAAGGGGAAAAACCCTCGTACAAGAATGCAGAGGAAAATACATAATTCAAAATCCTCCGTCTCTTCCTCTAGATACAAAGGGATTAGATTTAATATATTCTCTCCCCTACACAAGAACTTTTCATCCAATATATAAAAATATGGGGGGTATTCCTGCATTAAAAGAGGTAGAATTTAGTATAACTTCAAACCGTGGTTGTTTTGGAGGCTGTTCTTTCTGTGCTCTTAACTTTCACCAAGGAAGAATAGTACAATCAAGAAGTGATGAATCAATTTTAAAAGAAGCTGAAACTTTAACAAAACTTCCAAATTTCAAAGGCTATATCCATGATATAGGTGGCCCTACAGCAAATTTTAAAAATCCATCATGCAAAAAACAATTGGAATATGGAGTATGTAAAAACAGGCAATGTCTGTTCCCTTCTCCATGTCCTAATCTTGAAGTAAGTCATAAAGACTATTTAAATTTATTAAGAAAAGTTAGAAAACTTAAAGGAATAAAGAAGGTTTTTATAAGATCTGGAATTAGATATGACTATTTGCTTTATGATAAAAACAATGAATTTTTTAATGAACTTATAAAATATCATATCAGCGGTCAACTTAAAGTAGCTCCTGAACATATATCAGATAAAGTATTAAAACTTATGGGCAAGCCATCAAGAAAAATTTATGACAAATTTAAAGAAAAATATTTTGAAACAAATAAAAAATATGAACTTAATCAGTATCTCGTACCCTATTTAATGTCGAGCCATCCTGGAAGCGATTTAAAAGCCGCTATAGAGCTTGCTGAATATATTAAAAATATGGGTTATAACCCTGAACAAGTACAGGATTTTTATCCTACGCCTGGAAGCCTTTCTACTGCTATGTATTATACAGAACTAAACCCTCTTACAGGCGAAAAGGTCTATGTACCTAAAACTGCTGAGGAAAAGGCTATGCAAAGAGCCCTTTTACAGTTCAATAATCCTAAAAATTATTCTCTTGTTTATAAAGCATTAATAAAGGCAGGCAGAGAAGATCTTATAGGATATGGCAATAAATGTCTTATTCCTCCTTTAAAGTCAAAACATAATATTAAGAGAAGAAGGTGATTAATGTGGAGAAATTTTTAATACAATATATTAAAAATACTGCATTAACTAATCCATTAATTGTATATTCATTTTCATTCATCAATGCAGTGCTTCAAATACTTTTTCCCCCTTATCCTGGAGATACAATAACTATTTTTCAAGGATATTTAATTAGCCAAGGATATTTAAATGCTTATTTCGTTCTTCTCTCAACTCTACTTGGTACATATTTAAGCAGTTTATTTTTATATTTCATTGGTTATAAATTTGGTAAGTCTATTCTATTAAATAAATTCATAATAAAATATTTTAATCCTAAAAAAATATATAAATTCGAATCATGGTTTAAAAAATATGGTTCTTTTATAATAATTATAAACAAGTTTCTTCCTGGTATTGGTTCATTAACATTTATTGCAGCGGGAATTTTTCAACTTCCTCCTATATCTGCTTCTATATCAATAGGAATTGCAACAATAATTCATAACACTTTTATAATTATGGCTGGAAAACTCACAGGAGAAAACGTCATTATAATTAAACAAGCTCTTCAAGAATATAACAAAATTATAATTATTGCATCAATAATTATTTCTTTAGTTTATTTATATTTAAAACTTTTTTATAAGGAAAAATTTGATACTGAAAAATAATCCTATTTAAAGTTACATATCATAAATCAGCTATAATAAAACTTAAAAAAGTATACAATAAATTTTTACGCCATATAGCCATTATAGGCTGTATGGCGTAAAAATTTTCAATTTCTTATCTGATATACAAACATCAAGAGGAAAAAGCGGTCCTGTTTCTCCATCAATATCAGTTTCTATATTCTCATTGCACTTTATTTTGAATTTTTTACCTTTCAAGTAAACTATATTACTGCTTTCGAGGTGTTCTCCTTTGAGCATTTTTATAAACAAATTAAAAAGTTCCATCAAATTGCATGATTTAACCGCAACAAAATTAAGTTTACCATCATTTGCTGTAGAATCAGGAGCAAGTTTAAATCCACCTGCTGTTGAACCATTTAAAATAACAAACAAATATACCATTTCATTAATAACATTATTTTCATGTTCAATGCTTATAGGTATTGCTCTAAAATTTGGCAACTGTTCAATACCTTTAATGTAATATGCCATTTTTCCAAGAGTATTTTTAAGATTAATATCTATTTTTTGTGATACATCCGTCAAAAGACCTCCTGCTGCTACATTTACAAAATATCTTTCATTTATCCTACCAACATCAATTTCTGTAGTATTGCCCTTAACTATAATATCACAAGCCTGACTAATTCTTTTAGGTATGTTTAAATGTGCTGCAAAATCATTTGCAGTACCTGAAGGAATTATACCTATAGGAACATTCAAATCATTTTTAAGCATAGCATTAATTACATGATTAATTGTACCATCTCCTCCAGATATTACTACAATATCACAGAAATCTTTTGATACACTATTATAAATATCATCAATTGACATTGTTCTATGGATAACGACTTCATATCCTCCTCTTTGAAGTTTATCTATAACTAAATCAAGTCTCATTCTAAAGGATCTATCTCCTGAATATGGATTATATATAAGCCTTGCTCTTTTCATACTATCCCCCCATGGATTAATATTAGTTTTGTTAAGTTATATGATATTTGAATTTCATCTCCCCTTTGAGTTATCTTAAATATAACCAACAATAAAACACCTCCAAAGGAGAGATGAAATTATGTGCAAATTAATGAATAATCTTTCATGCCCAAGATGCCA
>JAOADY010000099.1 GCA_026417075.1 Caloramator sp. | reverse complement strand
TGGCATCTTGGGCATGAAAGATTATTCATTAATTTGCACATAATTTCATCTCTCCTTTGGAGGTGTTTTATTGTTGGTTATATTTAAGATAACTCAAAGGGGAGATGAAATTCAAATATCATATAACTTAACAAAACTAATGAGAAAGGTAGGAGAATAATATGAAAGCTATAAGAACAATAAATGCTGTAGATTCACATACTATGGGAGAACCAACAAGAATAGTAATAGGAGGAGTTCCTGTAATACCAGGAAAGACAATGCCTGAAAAGAAGGCATATCTTGAAAAGAATCTTGACCATATAAGAACTGCTATAATGCATGAACCAAGAGGACATAAAGATATGTTTGGGTCAATTATAACACAGCCAACTAAGGAAGAAGCGGATCTTGGAATAATATTTATGGATGGCGGCGGATATTTAAATATGTGCGGTCATGGTTCAATAGGTGCGTTAACAGTTGCTGTAGAATTAGGAATGGTACCTGTTAAAGAACCGTATACAGATGTTGTTCTTGAAGCGCCTGCAGGACTTGTTAAGGGAAAAGTTAAAGTTGAGGATGGAAAGGCAAAGGAAGTTTCAATAGTTAATGTACCATCATTTCTTTACAAGCAGGATGTGGAAGTTGATGTTCCAGAAGTAGGCAAGCTTACCATAGATATTTCTTTTGGAGGAAGTTTCTTTGCACTTGTTAAGTCATCAGATATTGCAATAGACATTTGCACAAGCAATGCTCAAAAATTATGCGATGTAGGAATGAAGATATTGAAGGCTGTTAATGAACAAGTAAAAGTTCAACATCCAGTTCTTGAGCATATAAAGAGCGTCGATCTTGTAGAAATATATGGACCAGCTAAAAATCCAAAGGCAACACTTCAAAATGTAGTTGTTTTTGGTCAGGGACAAGTAGATAGATCGCCTTGTGGTACTGGTACAAGTGCAAAATTAGCAACTCTTTATGCAAAAGGACAGTTAAAGATTAATGAAGAATTTATTTATGAAAGTATAACTGGAACTATGTTTAAAGGTAGAGTTTTGGAAGAAACAAAGGTAGGGGATTATAAAGCTATAATACCTGAAATAACTGGCAGCGCTTACATTACAGGATTTAATCAATTCATAATTGATCCAGAAGACCCATTAAAATATGGCTTTACTCTATAATATAATCTGTTATATAATAGTTAAGAAAATTCAAAATGCGTTATAAATATGCATGTACCAAATATATAGTGCATATTTAAATAAAAATTAACGAAGGAGGAAAAAGGATGTTAAAAATTGTTCTATCTTTGCTCGGACTCTTAACGTTATACTTTGCCGTAGTATTTGTCAAGGACTATATCGAAACATCTAAAAAAGGAAAACTCGAAAATGGAAACTTTGTTGCTTTAAGTGCAGTAGGTTTTCTAACAAACTTCTTTGATACACTTGGTATCGGAAGTTTTGCTCCAACAACAGCATTATTTAAATTATTTAAACTTACAAACGACAGAACAATACCAGGAACACTTAACGTTTCAATGACAATACCAGTTGTAACAGAAGCATTTATATTTATAACTGTTATTAAAGTTGAACCAATAACCCTCCTTACTATGCTTGCAGCTGCAACCATAGGTGCAGTTTTTGGCGCAGGCATCGTATCAAAGCTCGATGAGAAAAAAGTTCAGATTGGAATGGGTATTGCACTTGCTGTAGTTGCTCTTATAATGCTTGCATCACAGCTTAAGTTTTTCCCAGCAGGTGGAGATGCAATAGGACTTAGTGGTGCCAAACTCATAATAGCAATAGTTGCAAACTTTATACTTGGCGCACTTATGACACTTGGAATTGGACTTTATGCTCCATGTATGGCTTTAGTTTTTGCTCTTGGAATGAGCCCAAAGGTTGCATTTCCAATAATGATGGGTTCTTGTGCATTTTTAATGCCAGCAGCATCAGTTAAATTTGTTAAAGAAGGAGCATATGACAGAAAGGCATCTCTTGCAATAACAATATTTGGTACAATCGGAGTATTTATAGCAGCATATATAGTAAAATCACTTCCTCTTAATACATTAAAATGGCTTGTAATAGTAGTTATACTTTATACATCAATTACTATGTTTAGATCAGCAATGAAAAAAGCTCAAGGAAAAGATAATGTAAACGTTGCTTAATAGTAAAAAAGCTACTGCGGACTGCAGTAGCTTTTTTTATGCTTTTATAGTATAGTACGATTATTTAATAGTGACATATGCAAAACAATAAAAATTGTGTAACAGTAATCAAAATAATAATATTATACATTGGTTACCCATTATTTACTTAATATAAACTAAATAAAGAAAATAAAAAGGTTACTGATAAAACAGTAACCTTTTTGAGCCGACTCATATTTAAATAATTTATTCTGCTAATTTCTTATAAGTTTGGTATTTTTCCTTTGCAACTTCCTCAGCCTTTGCAAAGAGTTCCTCTGCTGTTTCTGGGAAAGTTCTAAGAAGGGATGTGTATCTAACCTGACCATTTAAAAATTCTCTAAAGCTAGCAGTTGGCTCTTTAGAATCGAGGGAGAATGGATTCTTACCCTGTTCTTTAAGCTCTGGATTGAATCTGTAAAGATGCCAATATCCAGCTTCAACAGCTTGCTTAGCATTAGCCTGAGTTCTTCCCATACCTTCTTTAAGACCATGATTTATACATGGAGCATAAGCAATTATTAGTGATGGACCATGATATTTTTCAGCTTCAGTTATTGCTTTTAAGAATTGATTTTTATCAGCACCCATAGCAACCTGAGCTACATATACATAACCATAGGACATTGCTATCATACCAAGATCTTTTTTCTTAACTTTTTTACCTGAAGCTGCAAATTTAGCAACTGCACCTATTGGAGTTGCTTTTGATGATTGCCCACCTGTATTTGAATATACTTCAGTATCAAATACTAGTATATTTACATCTTCACCGGAAGCAAGGACATGATCAAGACCGCCATATCCTATATCATATGCCCAGCCGTCTCCACCTATTATCCATACAGACTTTTTAATTAAGTAATCCTTCTTTTCAGCTATTTCTTTTATAATTTCTTTTGCTCTTTCATTAGAAACAGCATTTTTATCTAGAAGGGGTAGGATATTAGCTGTAGCAGCCTTGCTCTTTTCAGCATCTTCTTTTCCTTCAAGCCACATTGAGAAAGCATTCTTATATTCTTGAGGAATGTCAAGATTTAATGCTTCCTTCATTAAGTCTTCAAGTCTATTTCTTATTTGTCTTACTGCTACTGCCATACCATAACCGTATTCAGCATTATCTTCGAATAGAGAGTTCGCCCATGCAGGTCCTTTACCTTCAGCGTTTTTAGTGTATGGTGTTGATGGTGCTGAGGCTCCCCAAATTGATGAACATCCAGTTGCATTAGCTATTATCATTCTATCTCCGAACAATTGAGTTATAACCTTTGCATAAGGAGTTTCACCGCAACCAGCACATGCACCTGAGAACTCAAGAAGCGGCTGCGCAAATTGGCTTCCCTTTACTGTTTCTTTTGACATAAGGTTATCCTTTACAGGAACTGTCATAGCATAATTCCAGTTTGCAACTCCTAGTTCTGTTTGAGTTTCAAGAGATTTCATAATTAATGCTTTTTCCTTTGCAGGACATATATCAGCGCAGTTACCACAGCCTGTACAATCAAGAGGGCTTATTTGAATACGATAGAAGTAATTTTCAAGTCCCTTTCCAACTGCCTTTTTAACTTTAAAGGATTCAGGAGCGTTCTTTAATTCTTCTTCAGTAACAAGAATAGGTCTTATGGCTGCATGTGGGCAAACAAATGAACATTGATTACATTGTATACATTTATCTAATTGCCATTCAGGAACATCAACAGCTATTCCTCTTTTTTCATATGCTGCTGTACCCATTGGGAATGTACCATCTTCACAGCCTACAAAAGTGCTAACTGGCAGTGAATCTCCTTCCTGACGATTCATAGGAATTAAAACCTTTTTTATAAAATCAGGAGCATCGATTTCAGCTGCAGCTTCTTCAACGGAATCCTTCCAGTAGGATGGAACATTAACTTTAACAAGGGCATTTATACCTTTATCAACGGCAAGGTTATTCATCTTAACTATAGCTTCACCTTTTTTGCCATAGGATTTAACTATAGCTTCTTTTAAATAATTTACAGCATCTTCTATTGGAATAACATTTGCTAATTTAAAGAATGCAGCTTGCATTATCATATTAATTCTGTTACCAAGACCTATTTCTTGAGCAATATCTGTTGCATTTATTATATAAAAGTTTATATTATGTTCTGCTATATATTTTTTCATTGATGATGGGAGTTTTGTATCGAGTTCATCAACGTTCCATCTGCAATTTAGAACGAAGGTGCCTCCATCTTTTAATCCCTTTAATATATCATACTTATCAACATAGGATTGATTATGACAAGCTATAAAATCAGCATCATTTATTAAATATGTTGAACGAATTGGTTTTTTACCAAATCTTAAATGAGAAATAGTAACTCCGCCTGATTTTTTAGAATCATAAGAAAAATATCCTTGAGCATATAAATTTGTTTTATCTCCTATGATTTTTATAGCGTTTTTATTAGCACCAACTGTTCCGTCTGAGCCAAGACCCCAGAATTTACATCTTATCGTTCCTTCTGGTGCTGTGCTTATTTCTTCTTTAACATCGAGGGATGTATATGTTACATCGTCATTTATTCCTATAGTAAATTTATCCTTTGGATTTGAAAGTTTAAGATTGTCATAAACTGCTTTAATCTGAGAAGGAGTTGTATCCTTTGAACCAAGTCCATAGCGACCACCAACAATAAGAGGTGCATTTTCAGTATTGTAAAATAGTGCTTTAATATCTAAATATAAAGGTTCGCCAATAGCTCCTGGTTCCTTTGTTCTGTCAAGAACAGCAATTTTCTTTACTGTTTTTGGAAGAACATTGAAGAAGTATTTTGAGGAAAATGGTCTGTAAAGGTGAACTGTTATTAAACCAACTTTTTCATTTCTATTATTTAAGTAATCAATAGTTTCTTTTATAGTTTCAGTAACAGAACCCATTGCAACTATTATGTTTTCTGCATCTTCCGCACCATAATATGTAAAAGGCTTGTACTCTCTACCTGTAATTTTTGATATTTCTTCCATATAATTTGCAACTATATCAGGAACAGCATCATAGAATCTATTGCAGGATTCTCTTGCCTGGAAGTATATATCTGGATTTTGAGCAGTACCTCTTGTCACAGGATGTTCAGGATTTAATGCTCTGTTTCTGAATTCATTAACTGCTTCAAAATCAACGAGTTTCTTTAAATCTTCATAATCGATTAATTCTATTTTTTGAACTTCATGGGAAGTTCTGAATCCATCGAAGAAATGAAGGAAAGGAACTCTTGATTTGATTGCTGAAAGGTGTGCAACTCCTCCAAGATCCATAACTTCTTGTACTGAACTTGAAGCTAAGAGTGCAAAACCAGTTTGTCTTGTTGCCATAACGTCCTGATGGTCTCCAAATATAGATAGAGCATGACTTGCTAAAGCTCTTGCACTAACATGAAATACACCAGGTAAAAGTTCACCAGCGATTTTATACATATTAGGAATCATAAGAAGTAAACCCTGGGATGCTGTAAAAGTTGTAGTAAGTGCACCAGCTGCAAGAGAACCATGAACAGCACCAGCTGCACCAGCTTCTGATTGCATTTCAACTATTTTTACTTCTTGACCAAAAATATTTTTTTTGCCATTGGCAGCCCATTCGTCAACGTTTTCTGCCATAGGAGATGATGGAGTTATTGGATATATTGCTGCTACATCAGTAAAGGCATAGGATACATAGGCTGCAGCAGTATTTCCATCCATAGTTTTCATCTTCTTAACCATTTAAATACCTCCTTAACTTGTAATTATATGCAAACATGTACAAATATAAAAATTATACATGTAATTGCCAAAAACTTATTTTACCAATTAATGTTAAAAATACTACAATTAATTTGTTTCATAAATATAATAACATAAAATCATTATGTTGTATTAAAAAACATAATTATTTTTTATTTTTTACAAAAAATAAAATTATAAGTAAATGAAAGGAGGTTTTATATTGAAAGGTAAGAATAATAAAAAGAATGCTGATTTTATTTCAGCAATGGCTCATAGCGAAGAGAGCAGAAAATCTAGGCATGGATATATGGAAGTTGGAAATGATGCAATGATACATGCAAAGGCAAGGGCTTTGAGAAATAAAAATAATACTACGGTAAATGTAGATGAAGAGAAATAAGAAAATGGCTGCTACATTGCAGCCATTTTTTAATCTTTTTTAAAAATTTATTTAAAATATAAAATTTATATTGTTGTATTGAAAAGTATTTGTTAATATATAAACAGTTATAAAGTTAAAGAAAGGGGATATGAAATGAACTACACATCGGAAGTTGAAAGAATGATATGTGTTGCAAAGGGACCTAATCATGGACCAGCACCAATACCCGAAGAAGGGAAATGGGTTCAAGCAAAGGAAATTAAAGATATTAGTGGATTAACACATGGAGTTGGTTGGTGTGCTCCTCAGCAGGGGGCTTGTAAGCTTACATTAAATGTTAAAGATGGAATAATTCAAGAGGCTCTTGTTGAAACGTTAGGATGTTCAGGTATGACACATTCAGCAGCAATGGCATCTGAAATACTTCCAGGAAAAACAATACTCGAAGCTTTAAATACAGATCTTGTATGCGATGCTATAAATACAGCTATGAGAGAACTATTTCTTCAGATAGTATATGGAAGAAGTCAAACTGCTTTTTCAGAAGGTGGACTACCTATTGGAGCAGGGCTTGAGGATCTTGGTAAAGGTCTTAGAAGTCAGGTTGGAACTATGTATGGAACGCTTAAAAAAGGTTCGAGATATCTTGAAATGGCTGAAGGATATATTACTGAATTAGCATTAGATGAAAATAATGAAATAATAGGATATAAATATATAAACCTTGGAAGAATGATGGACATGATTAAAAAAGGAACTGATGCTAATGAAGCTATTAAGAAGGCTTCAGGAACCTATGGAAGATTTGATGAAGCTGTAAAAGTTATAGATCCTAGACATGAATAAAGGAGGTTTTATAGATGGCGTTATTCGAAGGATATGAGAGAAGAATAAATCAAATAATACCTGTTTTGAATAAATATAGTATAAAATCCATTGAAGAAGCTAAAGCTTTATGCGATGAAAAAGGTATAGATGTTTACAATATAGTTAAAGGTATTCAGCCTATTTGCTTTGAAAATGCGTGCTGGGCATATATTGTTGGAGCGGCTATTGCAATAAAGAAAGGTTGCAAAAAAGCTGCAGATGCGGCAGAGGCGATAGGAGAAGGACTTCAGGCGTTCTGCATACCAGGTTCTGTTGCAGATGACAGAAAAGTAGGATTAGGTCATGGAAATCTTGCTGCTATGCTTTTAAGAGAAGAAACAAAGTGTTTCGCTTTCCTTGCAGGACATGAATCCTTTGCAGCGGCAGAAGGAGCAATTGGTATTGCAAAATCAGCAAACAAAGTAAGAAAAGAACCTTTAAGGGTTATATTAAATGGACTTGGTAAAGATGCTGCACAGATTATATCAAGAATAAATGGATTTACATATGTACAGACTAAATTTGATTATTACACAGGAAAACTTGATATAGTAAGAGAAATAAAATATTCAAATGGAGAAAGAGCAAAGGTTAGATGTTATGGTGCAGATGATGTTAGAGAAGGAGTTGCAATAATGCATCTTGAAGATGTAGATGTATCAATAACTGGTAACTCAACAAACCCAACAAGGTTTCAGCATCCAGTTGCAGGAACCTATAAGAAAGAATGTTATGATAAAGGTAAAAAATACTTTTCAGTAGCATCAGGCGGCGGTACAGGAAGAACTCTTCATCCAGATAATATGGCTGCAGGTCCAGCATCCTATGGAATGACTGATACAATGGGAAGAATGCACTCTGATGCACAGTTTGCAGGATCTTCATCAGTTCCAGCTCATGTTGAGATGATGGGACTTATTGGAATGGGAAACAATCCGATGGTTGGAGCAAGCGTTGCTGTAGCTGTTGCAATTGAAGAAGCAATGAATAAATAAAAATAAAGCTTCTGCTAAATGCAGGAGCTTTATTTGCATTATAGCCTAAATATATTTAAAATAGAAGTTGATATATATTTTGAGGTGACATGATATGAATTCAAAAGAAAAATATATGAGCCTAGTCAAATATTTAGAAGGGCTTGATAAAGTTTTGGTAGCTTTTTCAGGAGGAGTAGACAGTACATTTTTATTAAAAGCAGCAAAGGATGCTATAGGGGAAAGTGTATTAGCTGTAACTTTTAATTCACCTTATATACCTTCATGGGAGGTAGAGGAAGCAAAAAAGTTTACAAAGGATATTGGTGTAAAACATTTAATAATTAATATGCCTATAATAAATGAAATAAAGGATAACCCAGAAAATAGATGTTATCTGTGTAAAAAAGCTGTATTTACCTGTGCAATTGACGTAGCAAAAAAAGAGAATATAAAATATGTATTAGATGGAACAAATGCTGATGATACGAGGGATTATAGACCGGGGATGAAAGCATTAAAGGAACTTGACATAAAAAGTCCATTACTTGAATTAGGATTTACAAAGGAAGATATTAGATTAATTTCTAAAGAAGTAGGACTTTTAACATGGGATAAACCAGCCTATGCATGCTTGCTTTCAAGAATACCCTATGGTGAAAAAATAGAAACAGAAAAACTAAAAAAAATAGAAAAATCGGAAATGTATTTAATGAGTATTGGATTTAAGGGTGTAAGGGTCAGGAGCCATGAAGATATAGCAAGAATTGAAGCCCCTAAAAATCAAAGATTTAAATTTCTTAATGATGAGCTTTTAGATGACATAGTTAAAAATTTAAAAGGTTATGGTTTTAAATATGTTACTCTTGATTTAGAAGGTTATAGAACAGGAAGTTTAAATGAAACCATAGAAAATAAAAACAGGTGATATTATGGATGAAAGGGATATTAGAAAACTGCTTGAAGATGTAAAAAATGATAAAATTTCAATTGAAGAAGGATTAAAGGAAATTGCAAACTTACCATTTAAAGATATAGGATATGCAATGGTTGATAACCACAGAGAGATTAGAGTTGGTTACCCAGAGGTTATTTATTGCGCTGGTAAAACAGTAGAACAGGTCACAGGAATAGTAAAATATATGCTTGATAAAAATTGTAATATACTTGCTACAAGGGCATCTGAGGAAATGTATGATGCAGTTTATGATATATGCTCCGATGCACAATATAATAAAACAGCTCGCATTATTACAATTAAAAGAAAAGATTTAAGCGTGCCAGAGAGCTTTATAGCTGTTGTTACAGCAGGTACATCGGACATTCCAGTTGCAGAGGAGGCAGCAGCTACAGCAGAATTTTTAGGAAATAAGGTTGAAAGAATATTTGATGTCGGTGTTGCGGGAATACATAGATTATTCAGCAAAATTGATATTATAAGAGCAGCTAAAGTAGTTGTAGTTGTTGCTGGGATGGAAGGAGCGCTGGCAAGTGTAGTTGCAGGTTTGATAGATAAGCCGGTAATAGCGGTTCCAACAAGCGTAGGATATGGAGCTAATTTTGGAGGATTATCAGCACTTCTTACGATGCTCAATAGCTGTGCCAGCGGTGTTAGCGTTGTTAATATAGATAATGGATTTGGAGCAGGATATCTTTCAAGTATGATAAATAAGCTTTAAAATATCATATATATTATTATCATAATTGATAAATATTTATTAAAAATATAACATACAAAATAAACAATTTCCATAAAATATATAATAATAAAGAAAGGAGTGTTTCTTTTGCTTATTAATAATGCTTTAAAATTCTATTCAAAAGAATATGACTTGAATTGTGCTGAAATTATATTATATGCTGCAAATGAAGAATATAAAATGAATTTAGATAAAAACGTACTAAAAACTATGGCAGCTTTTGGCGGAGGAATGGCTGTTGAAGGAGTTTGCGGTGCTATATCAGGAGCAATTGCAGTTTTAGGTATTCTTTTTACAAAAGAAAGAGCTCATGAGAGCGATAAAGTTAAAAACCTTACAAAGGAGTTTATCGAAAAGTTTATTGAGAAACTTGGGACAGAAAACTGTGCAATTTTAAAAGAAAAATATAAAAATGATGATATAAGATGTTTAAAAATGATTGAAACTGCAGCAGAAATATTAGATGAGATAGTAATTAGAGAAAAAATAAGATTGCAAGACTAAAACTTGCAATCTTATTTTTAAGTAAGGGAGATAATATTTTTAATTTTATTTTCATTAGGAGTTACATATATAGTTTTATTTGTATAATAAATTACCATACCAGGCTTTGCACCAGAAGGCTTTTTTACGTTCTTTTTTTCAGTATAATCTACAGGAACATTAGAGGAGTTTTTGGCTTTGCTGAAAAATGCAGCTAGTAATGCACCTTCAAGAAGGGCAGCATCAGAAACCTCTCCATTCTTAGATTTTATTATAACATGAGAACCAGGTATATTTTTAACATGCATCCAAATATCGCTTCCTACTGCGAATTTCATTGTAAGGTAATCGTTTTGATAATTATTTTTTCCAACATATATATCAAATCCATCGCTGGATTTAAAATGATGAGGTTGGGATTTTTTTTGTTTTATGTTATTTTTTTTCTTTTTAATATACCCAAGCTCAAAAAGTTCTGATTTTATTTCTTCAATAGTATCTATATCTGAAGCATTTTCAAGATTACAAAGTATTGATTCAAGATATTGTTTTTCTTCTATGCTTTCTTTTAGAAGTTTATTTGTTATTTCAAGAGTATTTTTTTCTTTATTATATCTTTTATAATAGTTTTGAGCATTTTGTACAGGTGAAAGCTCAGTATCGATTGGTATTATGATATTTTTAAGTTCAGGGTCATAAAAGTTTTGAAGTTCAACTTTATCAGAGCTTAAGTCTATATAATATTGATTAGCCATTAAAATATCTCCATATATCTTATATATATCGAAATTATTGCATTCATCAATCTTATCTCTATATATTTGAATTTTTTTATCTGCTCTTTCAATAAAATTAGTTATAAGTTTAAATAAAGAAGTATATTTTTGTTTTAAACTATCCTTCAAATCTCTTTGACCATAAAAAGCATCGAGAACTTTGCTCGGAGATTCATATAATTCAAATTTTAAATTTTTATATTCTCTTAGCTCAAAGACATAATAATCAAACATAGAAGTTTCTTCATAAAATATTATATATTTATAATCATTACTTCTTATTTTTGCCATAAAATATAAGAAATTAATATTTAATAAATTTTTTTGTTCATTTGACAAATCTTTAATCTTAATATTTGCTAAGTTATTGCATATTTCATAGGATAGGGTTCTACTAATTCCAAGAAAATTATCAGTAAAGAGTTTGTATACGGGTTTATCGCTGTTAAAATTTGAAATAAGATTTTTTATATTTTCTTCGCTTTGTTCTAAAGGATTTTCTTTTTCTCCAATAGGAGGAGAAATATATTCTACACCCGGAATTATTTGCCTATACCTGTTTACATCGCTTCCAATACGTTTTATACTATCAATAATATATCTTTTTTCATTTAAAAGAATTATATTGCTATGTTTACCCATTATTTCAACTATAAGAAAATATATAATAGGATAACCAAGTTCATCTCTACCTTCAATTTTAAATTCAATTATTCTATCAAAATTCACTTGATATATATCGATTATTTTAGCACCATTTAAATGCTTTCTTAAAGCCATACAAAAAGGGGGAGGAGCAGCAGGATTTTCATAATTATTCTCTGTAATATGTACTCTCGGGTATGATGGATTTGCACACAATAATATCTTATAATTTTTTTTATCTTTTTTAACTAATAATATGTTTTCATAGTCTGAAGGTTGATGAATTTTATCTATCTTACCATTTATTATAGTTGAAAGTTCTTTAACAATAGCATTTACAAATACTCCATCTAAGGGCATAATATTACCTCCAAACATTTTTTATGATTAAAAGTATAACATTAAATAAAATAATTTGAAAGGATAGTGATTAAAATGTTTTTTACCAAAATGCATGGATTGGGTAATGACTTTATAGTTTTTGATAATTTATTAGGGATTTCAATTGATTGGAGTCTTGTTGCGAAAAAATGCTGTGATAGACATTTAGGAATAGGTGCAGATGGTATACTTGTTGTAGAAAAATCTGATATATCAGATATAAAAATGACTATTATAAATTCTGATGGAAGTATTGCTGAAATGTGCGGCAATGGAATAAGATGCTTTGCAAAATATGTGTATGAAAAGGGAATAGTTAATAAACAAATTTTTAATGTAGAAACTTTAGCTGGTGTAAAAAATGTAAAGCTTAAAGTAATTAATGATATTGTTTTTTCTGTTGAGGTTGATATGGGAATTCCATCTTTTGTTAAAAACGAAATACCTTTTATTGCTGATTTTGATAATAAAAATTATAATATGAGAATAAATGGTAAGGATTATAATTTATCAACCCTATTGTTAGGTGTCCCCCATACAATAGTTTATGTAGATAGAATTGATGAAAAGGAGGTAATAGAAATAGGCAAAATTATCGAAAATAATAGTATATTTCCTAAAAAAACAAATGTAAATTTTGTTGAAGTATTAGATAGAAAAACAATTAAAGTAAGAACATGGGAGAGAGGGGCAGGACTTACATTGGCCTGTGGGACAGGAACTTGTGCAAGTGTTGTTGCTTGTTATATTAATGGAAAAACAGATAAAATAGTAACTGCTAAACTTGCTGCAGGAGATTTAAAGGTAGTATATTATGAAGAAAATGTTGTTATGGAAGGACCAGCTGAATTTATATGTGAGGGTATATTATATTTATTATAAATATATTTATCTATATAATATAAAAAAGTAATATTTAGGTATTCCCTCAAATAAATATAGATATAAGAGTTAATAATTGGGGGGATATAATTGAAATATAAGCCATTTGTACTTATACTTGCTGTAATGATGCTGATATTTAACCAAGGCTGTTTAAAAAAATCCAATTCAACTAACGTAATAACAGAAATGCCGCAAAAACAAAAAATGATTGTGGTAGTATTAGACAAGCAAACTAAATCACCGATTAAAGATGCAAAAGTATATATTATTGGAGATGATACGGTATATACAACAGACGATATGGGAAAAACCCCAGAAATTGATGTTGAGTTAAATAAAGACTATTTTTCAAAATATACTGATGAAGTTGCAAATAGGATGAACTGTGGGTTAGTTAATATTGTGGTTGTTAAAGAGGGATATGCAAAACATTTTGAAGCTGATTATAACTTATATCCTGGCAATTCAACTTCAGTTGCAAAAATTCAATTATCAAAAAATAAAAAAGTAACGACTAATTGCAATTTACCTGATGTCAATTATATTGAAAACATAGTAAAAGCCTACGAAAGATTCGAAGGTGAAGGAATTAAAACTGAAAATATGATTAAGTATAAGATTACAGTTACAG
>JAOADY010000097.1 GCA_026417075.1 Caloramator sp. | reverse complement strand
TGGCATCTTGGGCATGAAAGATTATTCATTAATTTGCACATAATTTCATCTCTCCTTTGGAGGTGTTTTATTGTTGGTTATATTTAAGATAACTCAAAGGGGAGATGAAATTCAAATATCATATAACTTAACAAAACTAATTATAAAACAAGGAGGATTAAAATGAAATCAAAAGAAGAAATAAAAAGAATGATTAATGAAATCGATAGTCAAATACACCAAAACGAAATGGAGATAAATAGTATTAGAAGAACTTGGGAATGTATTGATGTTTCCTCAAGTGAACGTATTCTTCAAGCAAACGATGAGATAATGCACCTTGAAAACCAACGTCAAGTTTTAAGCTGGATGCTTGAAGAAAAACCACAGGGCACTACTTTTTAGGCTAGTGCCTTTAATTTTATTCAAATTTAAATAATTTTTAAAATAATAACATATTAACTTTTATATACTATTAATAAAGATTACTCATACTAAATTGGAGATGGTTTGAGTGGAGTCTAACATAGCAATTCTTTTCATTCTTGTTATCTCAGTACTTGGAAAAGCTAATTCCGTTGCAGCTGCAGCCTGTTTCCTTTTAATTTTCAAACTTTTAAATATCGATAAATTTGTATTTCCCTATCTTGAAAAAAGCGGACTGTTCTGGGGGCTTGTTATACTTACAGCTTCAATATTAACCCCTATTGCCAGCGGAAAAATAACATTATTAAATATAAGGAAAATTTTTACATCATGGATTGGTATTTTGGCTCTTTTTCTTTCTCTTTTTACAACTTATTTAAGTGGTCTTGGACTTGAATATCTTACAGTTTATGGTCGAAGCGATATTATGCCCGCACTTATTTTAGGAGCTGTTATTGCAGCTGCATTTTTTAAAGGTGTACCTGTTGGTCCTCTTGTAACCTCCGGACTTCTTGTACTGTTTTTGAAACTTATTCATAAATATTAATCATTGTTACATTATAATGTATTATTAAATTTTAATACTTTTACTAGCACTTATGCTGATTTTTAACATTTTGCTTTTATATTTTTTTATATATTTTACTTTATATTCATTAAAACTAAACACCTTCTTAGTAAATCTTTGATAAATTATCAATTAAATTATTAAAAATTCGAGGCAGATATTTAAAATAATACCTACCTCGAATTTAATAAACTATTTTACATTGTAACTACTGTTCCTGTTTTTCCTTTTAATGCTTCTCTCGCCTTTTCAAGAGATGTTATAACTGCCTTTCTCCCTTTCTTTGACTGAGCAAACATAACGGCAGCTTTAACCTTTGGAAGCATTGAACCTGGAGCAAAATGTCCTTCCTTAATGTAATTTTCAGCTTCTTCAACAGTCATTGTTAAAAGATTTTTCTGATCAGGTTTATTAAAATTAATAGCAACCTGCTCTACAGCAGTTAATATTACAAGTTCATCAGCATCAAGAAGTTCTGCTATCTTTTCAGAAGCTAAGTCTTTGTCTATTACTGCAGGAACCCCTTCTAAACTTCCATCTTCCTTTTCTATTACAGGTACTCCACCGCCTCCAACTGTTATAACTACATGTCCTGCTTCAACAAGCGTTCTTATTATTCCTTCTTCAACAACAGCCTTTGGCATTGGAGATGCAACAACTCTTCTCCATCCTCTTCCTGCATCTTCCTTCATAACATAACCTTTTTCTGCTATAAGCTTTTTAGCTTGTTCTTCAGTAAAGAAAGAACCTACTGGCTTTGTTGGATTTTTAAATCCTGGATCATCTTTATCAACTACAACCTGAGTAACAATTGCGGCTATCTGCTTATTTAATCCTCTATTTTTCATTTCCTGTCTTATCGCCTGCTGAAGATGATATCCAATATAGCCTTGGCTCATAGCACCACATTCTGGAAATGGCATAATTGGTTTTGTTCCATCAATAGAATTTGCTGCTTCATAGGTTGCAACTATTTGTCCAACCTGTGGTCCATTTCCATGAGCTATTATAACCTCATGACCATCTTCAATTAAATCTACTATTGCCTTTGATGTTACGTGACATGTTTCAAGCTGTGCTTCTGCAGAAATATCCTTTGGATTCGCCTGAAGGGCATTCCCTCCAAGGGCAACCACTATTCTTGCCATATTAACTCCTCCTTATGGTTGTATTTTTCCAGTAACTATTTGAATTAACATATAAACTGCTATTAAAAGCATTATTAAAGTTGAAATAATTTCTGTTTTTGTAAATTTTTCGCCTTTTTCCTTTTTTGCAATATAATATGGTATTATACCTGTAGAATACATAATAAATGCAAGTCCAAGATATTTAAAACCCACTGCATATATAACATATACTGCATATATAAGAGCAATTAAAGAAATTATTTTATCTCCTATTGGCGATTTATCCTCAAAGGAAATCTTTGCTGAATAAAGTGCTGAAAAAAAGTAAGGTACAAGTATATTAGTTGTTGCTATATAAAAAACTGTATAATAAGCTGACTGAAGCTTTTCTGAAAGTAATGCTACAAGGAAAATCTGTGTTACAACATTTGTAAGCACAAGAGAATTAATTGGTACACCTACAGCATTTTCCTTTGCAAACCACTTTGGTAAAACTCCATCCTTTGCCGCAATATAAGGTATCTCTGCTGCAAGCAAAATCCAGCTTAATGTTGCTCCAAATAGCGATATCAAAAGACCTACTTTTACTATAATTCCTCCTGCATTTCCAAGAGCTGTTGCCTTCAAAACATCAGCTAAAGGTGTTGCTGAATTTGCAAGTTCCTTTGCAGGTATTACGCCCATTGCTATAGAAGATATTAAAACATACATCATAAGAGTAATCAATATACTTAATACAGTAGCTTTTCCAACAATTTTTGGAGATTCTGCCCTCTCTGATAATACTGTTGCTGCTTCTACACCTATAAAACACCACAATATTGTTCCCATAGCACTTTTTACCTGAGAAAGAATACTTACAGACTCTCTAGTTGCAGCAAGATTTGTTTTCCAATTTACAACATTAAAAGTGGATGCATTAAATATTATAAAACCAAAAACTATAACAAGTATAAGAGGCAATAACTTACCAATTGTAACTATTGCATTCACAACTCCTGCACTTTTTACTCCTCTTGTTATAATAAAATGAATTGCCCATAAAACTATTGATGCAAGTATAAAATTTACAAACGGACTTAAAGAATGTCCTTCTCCAAGAAGACTGTTTAATGTTTTAAACATCAATACAAAAAACGCAACATTTCCAAGCCATGCACTTAACCAATAACCCCATGCCGAATTAAATCCAATAAACTCCCCAAAACCTGCTCTTGCATAGGAATAAATACCTCCTGTAAGCTCTGGTCTTTTATTTGCAAGCATTTGAAAAACAAGAGCAAGACATATTATACCAATTCCACCTATAGTCCATGCTATAAGCGTTGCTTGTGGATTAGCTTTGCCTATTAAATCTGTTGGGCTGTTAAATATACCACCGCCTATCATCGAACCTATTCCAAGTGCAACAAGCAAAGCTAAGCCCATCTTCTTTTCGTTCTTCATATTAACCCCCCTATCTACAAAGAACACAGTTTCATATACAACTTAATTAGTAATGTGCTGAATTTTTTAATTTTTTAAAAAATTCGTTCATCTATTTCCATATATTTAAAATATATTTCTTTCATTTTATACTCATATAATCTTAAAAATATGGAATAGATCGATGATTTAATAATTTATATAATATAATGAAAAATCAAGGGCAGAGAGCTGCCCTTGATTTTATAAAGTAGCAACCATAACTGCCTTTATAGTGTGCATTCTGTTTTCAGCTTCATCAAAAACTACAGAGTGTCTACTTCTGAAAACTTCATCAGTAACTTCTCTTACATCAAGCCCCATCTTTTCTTTTGCATCCTTTGCAACCTTAGTTTCAAAGTCATGGAAGGATGGCAGACAATGCATGAATATAACATCTTTATTTCCTGTTGCATTAAGCATATCCATAGTTACTCTATATGGAGTTAAAAGCCTTACTCTTTCTGCAAGTTTATCCTCTTCCCCCATTGAAGCCCAAACATCTGTGTAAATAACATCCGCACCCTTTACACATTCTATGTTGTCAGAAACTTCAATTACAGCTCCCGTTTCCTTTGCAACTTCCTGAACCTTATCTAAAATTTCTTTTTCTGGCCATAATTCCTTTGGACCATATGCAACATAATGCATACCTAATTTTGCGCAGCCATACATCCATGCATAAGACATATTATTTCTTGTATCCCCAACGAATACAACCTTTACTTTATTTAACGGCTTTGCAACATGTTCTTCAATAGTCATTAAATCTGCAAGTATCTGTGTCGGATGGTCAACGTCAGTTAAACCATTCCATACTGGAACTCCTGAATATTTTGCAAGATCTTCAACAACAGACTGTTTAAAACCTCTGTATTCTATTCCATCGTAAAATCTTCCAAGAACCTTTGCAGTATCTTCAAGAGATTCTTTTTTGCCCATTTGAGAACTATTTGAATCAAGGAAAGTTACATGGGCACCTTCATCTAATGCTGCAACTTCAAAAGCACATCTTGTTCTTGTTGAAGTCTTTTCAAACAAAAGAACGATATTTTTTCCTTTTAATAATTCATTATGAATTCCCGCTCTTTTCTTTGCTTTTAAGTCATGGGATAAATCAAGCATATACCTAATTTCCTCTGGTGTAAAATCCATCAATGTTAAAAAACTTCTTCCCTTTAAATTAACTGGCATTTTTAAAGTCCTCCCTTTATTTTAAATATTTATCTTAAGTTCTCCCTTTCAAGAGGCATACTCATACATCTTGGACCTCCTCTACCCCTTGAAAGTTCTGAACTTGGTATTGAAATTACTTTTATACCTTTTTTATCAAGTATTTCATTTGTAACATAATTCCTTTCATATGTTACAACAACTCCAGGAGCAATTGCAAGTGTATTTGAACCATCATTCCACTGTTCACGACCCGCTATTATTAAGTCTCCTCCACCACATTTTATAAGTTCAACTGATGGAATATTAAGAGCTTTACTCAAAGTTTCTTCAAGAGAACATGTTGTATGTCTGAATTTAAGATTATTATTTGTTCCTCTTGTTATTTCATATACACTCAAAGGTCCTTCAATTCCAGGATGAATTGTAAATTTATCATAATCAACCATAGTAAATACAGTATCAAGATGCATAAATGCTCTGCACTTTGGAATTTCAAAAACAAGTATTTTTTCAAAGCTTGTGCCTGCATTAAATAAATTCTTTGCAACTATTTCTATTGCTTCTGCAGAAGTTCTTTCGCTGCATCCTATTGCTAAAACCTTATCTGAAAGCACGAGCTCATCTCCGCCCTCTATTGCAAAAGGCATAGTTCTATCATACCAAAGCGGAGTGTCCGTATTTTTAAAAAATTTATGATATTTATGAATATATTTTAAAAATAAAGTTTCTCATCTTCTTGCCTCTGTTCTCATTCTATTTATAGTTAATCCATTACCTATAGATGCACCTGGATCTCTTGTAAAGTATAAGTTTGGCATAGGATCAAGATAGAAAGGATAATCATCCATCATAAGTTCAGATAATGAATGAGCTTCCTTTATCTCTATTTCTTCTTTTCTAACACCTGCCATAATAGTATCTATCATTTCTCTTGTTGGCATAGAAAGAAGATATGATGATAATGCTTCTTTTAATGTTTCTGATGTAATTCCACTTTCATAAAGAAACTCTTCGAGAAATTCTTTCTTTATATCTTCATTTTCAATAGCTTCTGCAGCAAGTTCCTCAAGATACAACACTTCAACTCCATTTTCTCTTAAAACTTCTGCAAATCTATCATGTTCCTGCCTTGCAATTTTAAGATATGGTATATCATCAAATAAAAGTCTACCTAAATATTCTGGTATAAGATTTTCAACTTCTTTACCTGGTCTGTGTAAAAGAACTTTTTTCAACTTGCCTATTTCAGAAGTTACATTAATAAAAGAGTTCATCAAATTACCCCCTATTCGACATTAATTAAACTTTCTTTATACATTATACATCCATTGCATATTTTTTACAAACATTATTATATTAACATTATTAATAATTATCAAAGCTTTCCTTCTAATTTCTTCAGTATATTCATTATTTCTTAATTTGTTTAAATTTATATAAAATTTATATTATTTTTATATTTATAAAATAAAATATGTATATGAACTTTATAATTATTCAAAATTTAATGTATACATATCGTTTGTACATTAAATTCTTAATATTTATTGTATAAAAATAACAAAACTTTAAATATCTAAATTATTATATATTTTATATCTTTTACACTTTTCAACGAACATTTTTATACCCTTAATCTCATCTTTTGCTTTTTCCTTTGTCATATCTCCTCTTCCTAGTCTGTCACAAAGATTTAAAAGAGCAATTTCATCTATAGGCACTTCTCTTATCATTTCACCTATGCTTGAAAAAGGCATATCCTTTATTACAAAAAGTGCTTCCATATGCCACCTTACCATTGAAGCTACTCTTTTAATAAAATCCCTATTATCAGTAAATTCTTTTAAAAAATCGATAGCCATCCTTCGACCAACCTTTTCATGTTCATAGGAAGTAATCTTCCCATTTCTTATTAAAGTAGTTGGGGCTTTACCTATATCATGTAAAAAAGCAGCCCACATAAATACTCTCGGATTTTTACTTTTTTCTTTTCTTAATGCTGCTTCATCAACAACCATTAAGGTATGAGAAAAAACATCTCCCTCGGGATGATATTTTTTGTTTTGTTCAACTTTTTTTAAATCAGAAATCATTGTAAAAGGATATATATTACTAATATCTTTATTTTCAAATAAAGCTTTAATAAATTTGGAAGGTTTATTATCAATCATAAGATGCTCATCTAATTTGTTAAAAATTTCTTTCTTAGATTCCATTATCATACCTCCATGAAATTTAGAAAAGATTTATAATTATAGTTTTATCTAATATATTTATTTTATTAATAAAAACAGGAGCAGACAAAAATCCACTCCTGTTTTTATTAATAAACAATATAAAACACTTAACTTTTAACCTTCTAAAACAAGTTAGTTATTTTAGAAATATGTGCAAAAATCAATTCAAATAAACAAAATATTTTTAATTTACTTATTTTTTAAAGTATCTATCTAAAAGACCCTTAAAAGCTGCTCCATGTCTTGCTTCATCTTTACACATTTCGTGAACTGTATCATGAATTGCATCATAATTAAGTTGTTTTGCACGTGTTGCAAGTTTCTTTTTACCATCACATGCACCATACTCAGCTTCCACTCTCATTTCAAGGTTCTTCTTTGTATCCGGGAAAACTACTTCGCCCAAAAGTTCTGCAAACTTTGCAGCGTGTTCTGCTTCTTCAAAAGCTATTCTTTTGTAAGCTTCTGCAACCTCTGGATATCCCTCTCTATCTGCTTGACGACTCATCGCAAGATACATTCCAACTTCTGTACATTCTCCCATAAAGTTTGCTCTAAGTCCTTCTAAAACTTCAGCATCTATATCTTTTGCAACTCCTATTCTATGTTCATCTGCCCATTGTAATACATCTTCCTTCTTTTCAATAAACTTTTCTTTTGGAGCCCCACATTGTGGGCACTTATCTGGTGCAACCTCCCCCTCATGTACATAACCACAAACTGTACAAACCCATTTTTTCATTTTATTACCTCCTTTTTTATCTTTTAAAAATTAATAATTGCTCTTTACAATTTTATAATATACCAATTTTATTATTATGTCAATAATTATTTTCCATTAATAATATTTATTTTTTGTTAAACTAAAAAAAGGCAGACATTTTGTCTACCCTTTTATAACTACTACTATATTATTTTCAAGAAATATTGTTCTTCCATTGTTATAAATCATCTTTTCATATATGCCGTATTTATTTGAAATAATATTATACTTTTGAGGCATTCCAAGAATATTAATGACATTCTGTTTACTCATACCAATTTTAACATCATTATTTACTGTTGTTATAGATAAGGCTGCTCCTTCTTTTGGAGTATTTATAATTTTGTTTTTGTTATAAAGCAGTACCCATTTATTTATATCTAAATAATCTTGCACAGTTTTTTTTATATCCTCAGAAAGTTCCCCATTATAATCAGGGTTAAGCTTTGATGCTGCATCTTGAATAAGTACATTATTCTTTTTATCGCTTCCTTGAGATTTTATAACATTTAATAAATTTATATATTTTAATAATTCTTCTTTTTCATTATTATATAAAGTACTATTTATCTTTAATAATTTATTTTGTGCATTTAAAATATCTCCCTGCTTAATTAAAGCTATAGCATTATTAAAAGCTTCTCTTTGAACCTTATCCTCTGATTTTGCATTAAACTCTGAAATCTTAAACTCAAAGACTTGTAAAAGATCATTTAAATCTTTTGTATATTGCTTTTTTAAAGGTCCTGTAAAGCTTGTCTTTTTTGTGTTTATAAAAGCTATACCCTTTTTATATGATTCAATCGCATCTCCATCATTAGAATAATTATCATAAAAAATTTTGTTTGAATATACATAAGCATAAATATCGTTAGCATCCTTATAAAAAGGAACCTTTTCAATACATTCCAGCGCCTTTGACCATTCTCCCTTTTTCATATAATTGATAGAATTTTGATATTCTTTTTCTGCTTT
Source organism: Caloramator sp. (assembly GCA_026417075.1). Lineage (GTDB taxonomy): Bacteria > Bacillota > Clostridia > Clostridiales > Caloramatoraceae > Caloramator_B. The sequence continues at coordinate 15,848 of JAOADY010000097.1, read as the reverse complement.
ACCACTTTCATAAAAAATAATAATAAATAAACCTATAGCAAAAACAATAATTACTGAAATAGTTATTTTTATTGTAGTTAAAAATTTCTCCATACATCATCACCTTAAATAACTTTATTGAACATTATATAAGTATAGCATAAATTAATATTAGATAAAATGGATAATAAAATTTATATTGGAAACAAAATCAAAATGTTGAATTAATCTGATTTTTATTTTATAATTTTTAGGACAATTTATTAAAGGAGAGATAGAATTATGAAAAGTTACATCACAAAAGGTGTTTGCTGTAAGAAAATTACTTTTGAAATTGATAATGGAATTGTTAAAAATGTAAATTTTATAGGTGGTTGTAGCGGTAATACTCAAGGTGTTGCAAAACTTGTTGAAGGAATGAAGGCAGAGGAAGCAATTAAAAGGCTCAAAGGAATAAAATGCGGTTCAAAAACAACTTCCTGCCCTGACCAGCTTGCAAGAGCTATAGAAGAAAATCTATAACCTAAATTCTAAAAGGCAACAACCTCATTATAGGAAAAAAGAGATATGACTATTATTTCATATCTCTTTTTCTCAACCTTGTTTACAATTCAGTTCTCCCTTTTGTATATCAGCAATCAGCTTATATATAAAAGTCATAACACTATCAGCAATCATATTTTTCTTTTTTTCTATTTCTTCATTTGAATAGCAAATTACCCTGATATCCTCTATAAGCCTCTCAAACCTTTTTCCATGACAATTAGCATATTTATGCATTATATTCTCATCAATATCTTCATCGTTCCATTTATCAAGCAATGCTTTTTTTGTTGCATCTATTAAACTTGAAATTCTATAAAAAAGCAAGTCTTTGTTTTCAGAGTTATAACTGCTTGTTTGAATTTCAATCAGGCTTAATGCATTTTTTAATTCTTCTAATTCAATTTTTAACATCCTCTTAATATCTTCAGTATTTATATAATTTAATTGGTATTGTATTATATCATCGATTTCTTTATTATAAAACTGTTTATCAAAATCCTTTCCAAATAAGCCACTAAATTTATTTAAATTTAAGCTTCCAATAAGCAATTTTATAATTTTAGGAGATATTGGAAGTCCAAGAAGAGTAAGATTTTCAAGAATACTTATAGCCTCCGTCAATATTAAAAAACTCAATATAAGCCTCGTAACCATATTAGTTTGAATAAGAGTTTCTATTCCAATTTCAAGAAGTCTTACAACAAAAACCGTTGTAAAATATACTGCTATTTTTTTAACTGCTCTTTGAAATCTTCTGCTTGTAAATTTTTTAATTTTAATAGCATAGCTACAGGCAGTTATAGTATCAATTATTATTAAGATAAATAAAACTATTATAGATACTTTAAAAGGAGAAAAAATTATAAAAAAAGAACCTGCAATAAGTTTTATCTGCCACATCTCAAATACTTTTGATATATAATCCATAACCTCACATCCATTATTAAAAGTGTATTTTTTCTAATACAATATATGTAAAACTCATCTTATGTGATATACTTAATATATGTTATTTTATTTTAGAAGGAGTATTAAAATGGACAAATTACTTTTTGGAATTTCAGGACTTCCTTTAGGCGATGGAAAATTAAAATTCACCTATAAATCAGCAATAACTTACCTAAAATCCATTGGACTTGATGCTATGGAGCTTCCCTTTGTAAGATCTGTTAATGTTACTGAAAAAAATAAAAATGAAATTTTAGAGGAAAAAACTAAAAACAATTTTTATCTTTCTGCCCACGGTTCTTATTTTATAAATCTTAATGCCGATGAACCTATAAAACAAGAGCAATCAATAGAAAGAATAATAAAAGGTGCTAAGGCCCTATCCCTTGTAGAAGGTAAAAGTCTTATATTTCATCCTGGATTTTATCTTAATGATTCTCACAAGGAAACCTATAATACTATAAAAGAAAATCTTTTAAAACTTCCTGATATAGGCGTTTTTTACAGACTTGAAACAACCGGTAAACCAACACAATTTGGCGATATTGATGAACTCATATCCCTTTGCAATGAGGTTAAAACTTGCAAACTCTGCATAGATTTTTCTCACCTTCATGCTAGAGACAACGGATGCCTAAAAGAATATGATGACTTTATAAAAATTCTTGATAAAGTTGAAAAAAAACTTGGAAGAGAAGCTTTAGAAGATATGCATATACATTTATCAGGTATTAACTATGGATTAAAGGGAGAAAAAAATCATCTTCCATTTGAAGAAAGCGATTTTAATTATAAAGAATGTCTAAAGGCTATCAAAGATTTTAACGTAAAGGGATGTATAATCTGCGAAAGCCCTATACTTGAACATGATGCTATTCTTTTAAAAAATACCTATTATAATCTATAATGCATGAGCCAAAAGACTCATGCATTTTTTTAACTTTTTTATCAAGCTATTAATGTCCATAAAACTACATAGCCAACCTTTTCATATATTTAAAAATAGCATTGGCATTAACAGTATAATGAGCTTTATTTTATTTTTATTAACCTTAAAAATCATTTTGTAAATTTTTAACATCTTTTTCACAGTTTTTAAGAATAAAGGCAATTATCAGAGAAACAATACAGCAAAGGGATAAAATTTTGTATAAAAAGAATATATCTTTGAATTGAAGTATAAATCCTCCTCCTATGTTCCCTAAAAATCCTCCAAGCCCTCCTGCAAGAGCTGAAAAAGCTGTAAATGCAGATGTTTTCATATTAGGTGCTGAATTAATATTTATGTATTCTATTGTAGTTAAAAGATATAATGTAAAAGTTATAGACTGCATAAGCTGTATTAAAATTACATTATTGTAAGAACTGCAAATTGAATTTAAAAAAAATCTTATTGAAAAAAACAGCATAGCTATTATATATAAATTAAGAACACCTGTCTTTTTCATTATTTTATTTCCAACAAAAAAAAGAGGAAGTTCGCTCATAGCGATTACAAACCATACTAATCCAAGTTTAGATATGTCTCCACCCGTTTTTTGAATAAGTATTCCTATGTAGTTTCCATTTGCTCCCATGGATATCGATGCAAACATCGCAGCTAAAACTATAAGAACAAATTTTCTATCTTTAAAAAGTTTTGATATATCATGAAAATTAATAGTTCCTCCATTTTTTTTATTTTTAAATTTTATACTTTTTAATATACATATAGAAAATATCATAAAAATTGAATATGCAATAAAAGTAATATATATAGAAGTCTTCCTTATTAAGATTCCAAGAATTAAAGCTGCGACTGCATATCCCATAGAACCCATAAGCCTTATTTTACCATATTGCAAATTTGTATTATCTTCAATAATATCATAGCAATAAGCATCCATTACTGAAAGTATTGGACTTTGAAAAATCATAAAAATAATAAGTAAAAATAAAATCGCTATAAAACTTTCTGTAATCAAAAAAAATAATATTAAAAAGGTGCTCGAAAACATATTAATTAAAATAATCTTTCTCTTTCCTAAATATTTGTCGCTTATTATACCCCATATAGGCTGAGCTACAATACCAATAAGAGAATTAGCTGCGAATAAAAAACCTATTTTATAATACGGAATACCTCTTTGTTGAAAATACATAGTCAAAAATGGATAAAAACATGCTGCTGAACTATACAATATAAAATATAATAATTTCAATTTTAATTTTAATACTTTAGAACCCATCAACTTATCCCCTTTTATAAAAAAACTATTTAATATTATATTACATATAGGCTTTATTTAAAAGACTTTGAAATATTTAATATTTTTAAATTTTAATTTGATATAATTATATAAAGTAATTTTTTGAGGAGGATAGTAAATGAAATTTATAAATTCCATTAAAAAAATATTTATTTCATTAAAACAAAGTATCAACCGTTTCCCTTTAACCCTTTTTCTCACATCATCTTTTTCAATCCTTCTTATAATTAATTCTGAAATTTCTAAAAGTCAAAATCTATATATACATGATATTTTATCAAAAATTGCGATGATTGTTGCTCTTGCAGTTCCAATTTCTCTTATTTTAAAATTTATATACGAAAGGTATAATAAAGTAAAATATACAACTAAAATTTATTTATATTTAATATCTTGCGTTTTTCTTTTAATTTATTATTTTGCTTTTATTAAAAAATTTGATATGGTATCTACTACAAGATATACTACGATAAGCTTAGCATTTTATCTTATTGCTCTTATAACACCTTATTTTTATAACAAGGAAAATCTAGAGTTATATACTATAAGGCTTTTAACAAGATTTTTTGTAACCTTTTTTTATGCCGCTGTTCTTCAATTTGGTATAAGCGCAATACTTTTTACAATTGATAAACTTCTTGGAATACATGTGTATAATAATCTTTATCTTTATGTGTGGTTTTTAATAATAGGTATATTTATACCCTCATACTTTTTATCTGGAATACCTCAAAGTGACGAAAAACTCTTAATTTCAGATTATTCAAAGGTTCTTAAAATACTTATTATGTATATAGTAATACCTCTTATTTCTGTATACACTATAATACTTTATATATACTTTGCTAAAATATTAATAATCCTTCAATGGCCAAAGGGACTTGTAGGGAACCTTGTGCTTTGGTATTCCGCAATTACCACAATAGTTATATATTTAATATGGCCAATAAAACATGAAAGCAATTATGTAAATACTTTTATAAAATATATTACAAAGCTTATCATTCCTCTTATACTAATAATGTTCCTTTCTTTAGGAATAAGAATAAGAGCCTATGGAATTACAGAAAACAGATATTTTGTAATAGCCCTTGGTCTTTGGGTATTAATCGTTATGATCTATTGGAACTTGTCAAAGCTCAAAAAAAATATATTTTTACCATTATCTTTAGCAATAATTGCAATACTTTCTGTAACAGGGCCCTTTAGTGCATATTCTGTTTCAATTAAAAGTCAAAATAAAAGATTTGAGAACATATTAATTAAAAATAATATGCTGAAAGATAATAAAATAGTATCTTCAAGCAATATATCAAAGGAAGATAAAAAAGAAATAAGCTCTATATTATACTATTTTGAAAAAAATCACAGTTTTAAAGATCTAAAATATATTCCTCCAAATTTTCGACTTGAAGATATGAATAAAATATTTGGATTTAATTATATGGATATATGGTATGATAATGTATCAAGAAATTATTTTTCTTATACATTAAGCGATTTAAATAATCCAATTGATATAAAGGGTTATGATTATCTTTTTAATTTCAGGTATCCTGGAAACCTTCAAAGCCAATCAAAGGAAAAGCTAAAAGTTGAGTACAGCTACGATACCCGAATAATTAAAATTTTCTTAGATAATAATAAGTTGTTCGAAAAAGATTTAACCTTAATTGTAAAGGATATTAATAATAAATATGGATTTAATAGTGAAGTGAAAGTATCTCTATCCGATATGACATATACCTTTGAAAATGAAAAACTTAAAATAAAATTTATAATTTTTTCAGTAAACGGAAACGAAGATACAACTTCAAAAGATAATATTAGAATAAATTCAATAGAGTTTGACCTTTTAGTAAATATCAAATAACTAAAAGCCCATAAACTTATTAACATAGTTTATGGGCTTTAATATTAATATATAAAATCATCCTTTACTGGAGTTAAAAATATTTCCTTAACTTTATTTAATTCTTTTGTCTGCCCTAATGCCCACATAAGCTTTACAACAGCAGCTTCTCTTGTCATATCAAAGGCTGGTATTACAGGGGTTTTAAGTGCCTTTTGTCCTACCTCATAAAGGCTAAGATCGCTTCCTTCAAGTATAACCTGTGTTGTAACAACAACTGCAATGCCGCTGTTAACTAATTCCTTTATCTTTGGAAGAAGGTTTTTATCATCTTCAAAGGGAATTCCTCCGCTCCCATAGCTTTCTATTATAAGCCCCTCATATCTATCCTTTACAAAGTCGAAAATATCCGGTTCAATGCCTGGAATGAGCTTTAGTAAAAATACTTTAGACGATATAGAAGTATTAAAAACAGGTTCTTCGGATTTTTTTATAACATCGTTTTTGTTATATATAACATTACCTTCTTTGATAAAGGCTATATATGGATAGTTTATGCTCTCAAAGGCATTATAGCTCCTTGTCCTTAATTTTGTTGCCCTCGTTCCTAAAATAACCTTACCGTCAAATACTACGAATACCCCTCCTACATCTTCGCAGGAAAATCTTATTGCATCTATTAAATTTTTAACCCCATCAGTATCCTTTTCAGATATAGGTTTTTGTGCGCCTGTTATAACAACAGGCTTATTAAGATTTTGAAGCATATAGGAAAGTGCTGCGGAAGTATATGCCATAGTATCCGTACCATGGGTTATAACAAATCCATCATAATTATAATAATTTTTCTTAATATATTCTGCTATCTTAACCCAATAATCAGGTTTCATATTTGTGCTGTCTATATTTAAAATCTGGAATGAATCAATAATGCAGTAACTGTTAACTTCGCTTACATAGTCTAAAAGTCTACTTGCTGTTACTGTAGGAGTTAAGCCTTCTTTTCCTTTAGCTGAAGCAATCGTCCCTCCCGTTGCAATCATAAGAATTTTCTTCATTAATTTATTCCCCCTATTAGACATAAAAATTTTCTAATAATATGATACAACAAATAAACCTATATTTTAATATCTATTTAAAAATTATACTACCTTTAATCCAAAATCCTTATTTAAAAGAGAAGCATACTCCTTAGTTTTATTTTTTGAAAAAGGAGGAATATCTTTAAAGGGCGGACTCATTCCTATATTATTCCACTTGTCCTCTCCCATCTTATGATAGGGCATAAGTTCAACTTTTTCTATGCAGCTATATCTATTAGCGAAATTTCCTAATCTCTTTATATAGTCAATTGAATCTGTCCATCCCTCAATTATTACCTGTCTTAAATACACAGGGACTTTTTCTTCATTTAAGTATTCTAATAGTTCTATTGATTTTTTATTAGTTTTTCCTGTAAGTTTAATGCACATATCATCATCTATATGTTTAATATCTAAGAGAACAAGATTTGTATGTGGAATTATCTTTTTTGCAACACCTATATCAACATATCCGCAGGTATCAAGAGCAGTATTAATTCCTTCTTTTTGACATCGTTTAAAAAGTTCACATACAAACTCTGCCTGCATAGTAGGCTCTCCTCCGCTGACAGTAATTCCTCCTCCTGAAGCCTCAAAATATGGTTTATATCTTAAAATAGAATTCATAAGCTCATTTATATTATAATTAGCTTCTTTTATAGTTCTTGTATCTGCATTATGGCAGTAAAGGCATCTTAACGGACATCCTTGAAAGAATATTACATTTCTAATACCTGGGCCATCTAATGTTCCAAAGGTTTCAATAGAGTGTATACAAGCTCTCATACTATCACCTACATATTATTATGAAATGTTCTCCCTATAACTTCCTTTTTCTGCTCATCAGTCAGCCTGTTAAAATTAACTGCATATCCTGAAACTCTTATTGTAAGCTGAGGATACTTTAATGGATTCTCCATTGCATCTATTAAAGTTTCTCTTGATATAACATTTATATTAAGATGATGCCCTTTATTATAAAAATATCCATCTAAAACAGCCTTTAAATTATTTATCCTGTCGTTATATTCTTTGCCTAATCCTTCTGGCACTAAATTCAATGTACATGAAATTCCATCCCTACAAGTATCATAAGATATTTTTGAAACTGAATTTAAAAATGCTAAAACTCCTTTTTTATCCCTGCCTGCCATAGGATTTGCCCCAGGTGCAAAGGGTATTTTTGCATCTCTTCCATCAGGTGTTGCCCCTGTTTTTTTACCATAAACCACATTTGATGTTATAGTGAGAATTGAAAGGGTTGGATGTGCATTTCTGTAAAGTTTAAACCTTTTTATTTTATCATAAAATAGTTTTGTAATATAAAATGCTAATTCATCAGCACGATCATCATCATTACCATAACAAGGAAATTCTCCTTCTATTTTAAAATCACAGGTTATTCCTCTTTCATCCCTTATAGGTTTTACTTTCGCATATTTTATCGCACTTAAAGAATCTGCTGCAACAGAAAGACCAGCTATCCCAAAGGCCATAATCCTTTCTACATTAGTGTCATGAAGTGCCATCATTATTCTTTCATAGGCATACTTATCATGCATATAGTGTATTATATTCATGGCATCAACATAAACCTTTGTTACCCAGTCAAGAACTTTATTAAAATTTTTCATAACCTTTTCATAATCGAGAATTTCATCAGTTATTGGCTCTATATCGGGCACTATTAAAGTCCCACTCATTTCATCCCTTCCCTCATTTAATGCAAGAAGAAGGGTTTTTGCAATATTGCATCTTGCTCCAAAAAACTGCATCTGCTTTCCAAGAGTCATAGCTGAAACGCAGCAGGCAATTCCATAATCATCTCCGTGATAGGGTCTCATTAAATCATCGTTTTCAAATTGAATTGAGCTGGTTTCAATTGAGATTTTGCTACAAAACCTTTTAAAGTTTTCTAAAAGATACTTAGACCATAAAACTGTAAGGTTAGGCTCTGGCGCAGGCCCAAGATTTATAAGAGACTGAAGATATCTAAAGCTGTTTTTTGTAACAAGAGGTCTTTTATCTTCTGAAACTCCTCCTATAGATTCTGTAATCCATAGAGGATCTCCTGCAAAAAGCTCATTATATTCAGGTGTTCTAAGTTCCCTTGCAAGACGAAGCTTTATTATAAACTGGTCTATTAATTCCTGAGCAGTTTTTTCATCCAAACTTCCCTCTTTTAAATCTCTTTCAATATATATATCTAAAAATGTGCTTGCCCTTCCAAGTGATATTGCTGCCCCATTTTGCTCTTTTATTGCAGATAGATATGCAAAATATAGCCATTGAACAGCTTCTTTAGCATTTTTAGCTGGCTTTGATATATCAAATCCATAGTCCTTTGCCATATCCTTTAGCTCACAAAGTGCTCTTATCTGCTCAGCTATCTCTTCTCTCAACTTTATTGTTTCATCATTAATTTTATTTATTTTATTGTAATCTTCTTTTTTCTTTTCAATTAAAAAATCCACTCCATAAAGAGCTACCCTTCGATAATCCCCTATTATTCTCCCTCTTCCATAGGCATCAGGAAGCCCTGTAATAATACCGTTTTTTCTTGCCTTTTTTATATCATCAGTATAAACATCAAATACCCCTTGATTATGGGTTTTCCTATACTTTGTAAATACATCTTCTATTTTGGAACTTAATTTATAGCCGTAAGCTTCTGCTGCCTGCTTTGCCATCCTTATTCCCCCATAAGGATTTACAGTTCTCTTTAATGGTTCATCAGTTTGAAGGCCAAAAATTATTTCAAGTTCTTTATCTATATATCCCGCTTTGTAAGATGTTATTCCGCTTACCCTTTCAGTATCAATATCTAAAACCCCGCCTTTTTGTAATTCTTCACTTAAAAGAGTCTTGCATTTTTCCCATAATTTTAAAGTATTTTCTGAGGCACTTTCAAGAAAACTTTCATCTCCAAAATAGGGAGTAAAATTTTTTTGAATAAAATCCCTGACATCAACTTTACTTTGCCACAAACCTTCTTTAAAATTTCTCCATTCCTTTTCAAACATAAAAAACCTCCTTTTGTTATTTCCAGGAGGTCAAAAAACATACGACCCCCTGGATTTGCCCAGGCGGTCGGCATTATACATTAATCACACTCCCTGTGGTAAACTCCACTTCCGCCAGTTGTGTGATATTTTGCTTTATTTATGTGATTATTTTATTTAAAAGTTTTCAGCTTGTCAACAGCTTAAATTTTCCAATAACAGTTTAGTTGAACAAAAGTTATCTAAAACAATTTATAAAGATATCATCTGCTTCAAAATTAAACTCAATAAACATCAAAATAGATACGACATATAGCAAGCCGTACCTATTTTAAATACTTTAACTTGTATGTGTTTATATAATTATTTTAATACTATTAGCAATTCACCTGCTTTTACCTGCTGCCCTTCTTTTACCTTTATACTTTCAATTTTTGCATCAAAGGGAGCTGTAATGTTTGTCTCCATCTTCATAGCCTCAATAACCATAATTGGCTGGTTCTTTTTAACTTCTTCTCCTTCTTTTACAAGAAGTTTTAACACTGTTCCAGGAATACTTGCACCTATTTCGAATTTATTTTCAGGATCAGCCATTTCAACTGTTTTTATTTCACTTTTTGCACTTATAGCCTTATCCTTAATCTTTATCTCTCTTCTATTTCCATTAACTTCAAAGGCAACTGTTCTCATCCCTTCGCCATCAAGTTTTCCAATTTCAAGAAGCTTTATAACTAAAACTTTACCCTCAGCTATTTCAACCTCACAGGTTTCACCTTCATAAAGTCCATGGAAGAACACATCGCTACCCATTCTGCTCAAATCGCCAAATTCATTTACATATTTTAAATACTCTTCAAAAACCTTTGGATATAGAGCATAGCTTAAAGCATCCTTCATTGTTGGCTCTATGTTAAATTTCTCTTTTAGATGATTTTTTATTTTATCAAAATCTTCAGGCTCTAAAAGTTCACCAGGTCTGCAGGTTATTGGTTTTTCACCCTTTAAAACAATCTCTTGAAGCTCCTTTGGAAATCCCCACTGCGGCTGACCCATCATACCTTTAAAATAATCAACAACCGAATCAGGAAAAGCCATATCATTTGCCTTTTCACATATATTTTCAGGAGTTAAATCATTTTTAACCATAAATATTGCAAGATCTCCTACAACCTTTGATGATGGGGTAACCTTTACTATATCCCCGAGCATTTCATTAACCTTTTTGTACATCTCTTTTATCTCATGAAATTTGTGCCCGAGTCCAAAGCTCTCAACCTGTGGCTTTAAGTTGGAATACTGTCCTCCTGGTATTTCATATTTATATATTTCTGCTGCTGAGGATTTAAGTCCTGATTCAAACTGCATATATACAGGCCTTACATCGTTCCAATAGTCACATATAACTTGTATATTATCAAGATCAATTCCTGTATCCCTCTTAGTATTCTTAAGTGCTGCAACAATTGAGTTTAATGCAGGCTGACTTGTAAGCCCTGACATACTGTTAAAAGCACAGTCAGCAATATCAACTCCTGCCTCGGTAGCAAGAAGAACTGTTGCAACTCCATTTCCACTTGTATCATGGGTATGAAGATGTATTGGTATTGAAATTTCTTCTTTAAGTGCTTTAATAAGTTTATATGCTGCATGGGGCTTTAAAAGTGCTGCCATATCCTTTATTCCAAGTATATGAGCCCCCATTTTTTCTATTTCCTTTGCCAGCTTTATATAATAATCAAGGGTATATTTATCCCTTTTTTCATCAAGTATATCTCCTGTATAACACATACAAACTTCAGCTATTTTGCCTGTTTTTAAAACCTCATCTAAAGCTACTTCCATACCTTTAAGCCAGTTTAGTGAATCAAAGATCCTAAATACATCTATTCCGCTATTTGCAGACTCCCTAACAAATTCTCTTATAACATTATCTGGATAGTTCTTATATCCTACTGCATTTGAACCTCTAAGAAGCATTTGAAAGAGTATATTAGGAATTTTTGCTCTTAGCTTTTCAAGCCTCTCCCAAGGAGATTCCTTTAAAAATCTGTAAGATACATCAAAGGTAGCTCCACCCCACATCTCAAGTGAGAATAAATCCCCAGCAAGAACTGAAGTTGCCTTTGCTATTTTTAGCATATCTATTGTTCTTAGCCTTGTTGCCATAAGAGACTGATGTGCATCCCTCATAGTTGTATCCGTTAAAAGGAGCTTATCTTGAGATTTTATCCATTCAACAATACCTTTAGAGCCGCTTTCTTCAAATATCTGCTTAGTACCTTTTTGATTTTCAGGTCTTTTAACCTTTGGAACCGAAGGAACATCAAACTCTTTTTTAATTCCTTTAGTTTCGTTAACAACTTTATCCCCAATAAACTTTAATATTTTAAGTTCCTTATCTTCCCTTGGGCTTACATCAAGTAGCTGTGGATTTTCGGCAATAAAATTAGTATCACATTCTCCTTTTAAAAATTTCTCATGATTTAAAACATTAATTAAAAATGCTGTATTTGTTTTAACACCGCTTATAGTTGATTCTTTAATTGAACGAACTGCTTTTCTTGCTGCATCCTCAAAGGTTCTTGAATGGGATATTATTTTTACAAGAAGGCTGTCATAATAAGGGGTTATAATAGATCCTGTAAAACCATTTCCTCCATCAAGCCTTATACCAAATCCTGAACCTGTCCTATATACATCAATTTTACCTGTATCCGGTGCAAAACTGTTTGAAGGATCTTCTGTTGTAATTCTGCATTGTATTGAATATCCATTAACTTTTATATCATCCTGTGAATATATGCCTATCTCCTTAGAATTTAAAGGATAACCCTGTGCTATTAATATCTGGCTTTGAACTATATCAATACCCGTTACCATCTCAGTTACTGTATGTTCAACTTGTATTCTTGGATTCATCTCTATAAAGTAGTGATTTCCATATTTGTCAACAAGAAATTCTAATGTCCCTGCACTTCTATAGCCTACAGCTTTTGCAATTTTTAACGCATCAGAGCATATTTCATCTCTTTTTTCCTTAGGAAGAGAAAAGGCTGGAGTGTATTCTATAACCTTTTGATGTCTTCTTTGTATTGAGCAGTCCCTTTCATATAAATGCACCAAATTCCCATATTTATCTCCAAGAACTTGAACTTCAACATGTTTTGGACCTTCAAGATATTTTTCAATAAATATATCATCAATTCCAAAGGCTTTTTTTGCCTCACTTTTGGCACTGTTAAAGGCACTTATAAGTTCATCCTCACTTCTTACTATTCTCATGCCTCTTCCGCCGCCTCCTGCTGCCGCCTTTAGCATTACAGGATATCCACACAATCTTGCAAATTCAACAGCCTTTTCCTCTGATGTTATAGGCTTTTCAACTCCTGGAATTGTAGGAACACCAGCATCTTTTGCAACTAATTTACACTTTATCTTATCTCCAAGTTTATCCATCATATCAGAGGTAGGTCCTATAAATTCAATTCCTGCTTCTTCACATTTTCGTGCAAATTCAGGATTTTCAGACAAAAAACCATAACCCGGATGTATGGCATCAACGCCTTTTTTTATTGCAAGGCTTATTATCTCATCTATGCTAAGATAAGCCTCAATAGGTCCTTTATTTTGTCCTATAAGATAGGATTCATCAGCCTTTGTTCTAAAAAGGGCACACTTATCTTCATTAGAATATATTGCAACTGTTCTTATACCAAGCTCATGACAAGCCCTAAATATTCTTATTGCAATCTCTCCTCTATTTGCAACAAGCACTCTTTTAAACTTTTTAATCAAACACACCACTCCTTAATTAATATATATTTAATTTTTTATTTGCATATTTATTTTGCATCTTTTATATTTATAAAATATTATAAATCAGCTTTTTATGATTTTCAATTAAATTATTTTTATCGCAACTAAGATTAATTGAATATATATACATTTTATATATTTAAATTTCATTCATGATTATTATTTGCTTTTATGGAAGTATAAATGCAAATATATCCTTAAAACTTAATAACATACGTATATTTAAAAATAAAAAAGGCAGTATTAATACCGCCTTTTCATTTATATTATAGAATTTTAATTGATACTTAAGTTATTTATAATCAACTAAATTATATTTAAAATCATTATGATATTTTATCTATTAAAACATTTCTACTTTTAAAATGTTATATTTATTTTACAGCTTTTAATTTAGAAATATCATTCCAATTCTTTGAAGTTATAACCTCTAATGCTGTCAAATCATCTCTTATTCCTTTAACTTCTCCTTCTATCCTTGCAACAGTAATATTTAACTTATCTATTTCAGCCTTATGAACCTCGCTTGAATGTTCTAAAGCTCTTAAAATCTGTGTATGCTCGTTTAAAATCTGTTTATGCTCATCTAAAGTCTGTGTATGTTCATTTAAAATTTTCGTATGTTCATTTAAAATTTTCGTATGTTCATCAAGTTTATTATTAATAGATTTCAATAACTCTAAAATTTCATTCTCCATAAATTCACCACCTTCATAAATATATATTTTATATTATCATTAGTATTAATTTTTATCAACTACTTATTAATAACCTGCTTAAAATCTAATATTTCAATTAAATGCTATTTTAAAAAATACTTACATATAATATATCGAATAATATTTGGAGGTTTTTTATGGATAAAAAAGAATTATCAATTCTACTAAAGGAATGTTATAAAAACATATTTAACCTTAAAAATATGCTTATCTACACTCAATGCCCTATAAAAAGAACGCAGATAGAAGATGAAATTTTATTTGAGATTAATAAAGCTTTATATATACTCGAAGATTACACAAAATGCCGCCAAAGAGAATTTACAATTGAGGAACTTTCAAAATATGACGGTTCCTTAGGAAACCCTGCATACATTGCAGTAAATGGAATCGTTTATGACGTTAGTAATTCCCCTGTATGGGGAGGAGGAACACACTTTGGGGCAGTAGCTGGTGTGGATTTAACCTCTCAGTTTGAAAAATGTCATAAGGGAGATTTAACTAAGCTAAAAAACCTTCCAATTGTTGGAACGCTAAAAGTTTAATATTTGAAACTGAATAATAAAGAACTGTCCCTAAAATATTTTTTAATGTTGGTGCTTGTAATGTCAAATTAGTTTCGTAACAAAAAGTTCTTAGGAGGAGAAATTGTGAATATAATAAAGAACTGTCCCATAATAGAATCGAAATCTCAAACGGCAATGACACTTATAAATGAATCTATAGAATACATTAAACAAAATGCTTTACCTAAGTTGAATTTAATATGGCTTGAAGCTACAGGATGTTCTGGCAATATAATATCCCTTCTTAATGGAGAAAATCCAGGACTTTATTTTCTTTTAAAAAAGATGGTAAATTTAAAATACGATAATACTCTCAGCCCTTCTCAGGGGGAGAAGGCTTTTGAAGAATTTTTAGATGCGTTAAATACTGAATTTATTCTTGTGGTTGAAGGTGCTATATCCCTTAAAGACGGTGGACTTTATAGTATATTTGCAAGATATAAGGGAGATATAATTACATCTGCAAAGGCTGTTAAAATGGCAGCAGACAAGGCTAAATATATTTTAGCAGTTGGAACCTGTTCATCTTATGGGGGAATATCTTCAGCCTCGCCTAATCCATCAGACTCAATAAGCACTTTTGATTATCTTAATGATAAAACTGTAATTAGGATACCAGGCTGTCCTGCCCATCCCGACTGGGTTACAGGAACTATTGCACATCTTATATCCTTTGGTATGCCGCTACTTGATGAAAAAAACAGGCCCCTTATGTTCTATTCATTAACAGTTCATGATGGCTGTACGAGACGTTCATTTTTTAATAAGGGAATATTTGCAAAAAAGCTTGGTGATCTTGAATGTATGTTTAAGCTTGGATGTAGAGGACCTGTTACAAAGACAGACTGTCCAAACAGAAAATGGAATCAATATGTAAACTGGCCTATTGGCGATAATACTCCATGCATTGGATGTGCTCAGGAGACCTTTCCTGATGGAATGGAGCCTTTTATAAGATATTAGGAGGTTAATATGGGTAATATAATTTATATAAATCCTATAACAAGGATAAGTGGTTTTCTTGAAATAGAAGTTAAAATTGAAGGAAATCTAATAGTTGATGCTAAAAGCAGTGGAGTTTTATTCAGG
>JAOADY010000096.1 GCA_026417075.1 Caloramator sp. | reverse complement strand
GTATCACAACACCATGCTATAATAAAAACAAGCCATATAAAATAATTTCCTCCATTAATATTATCTCTTATAATAGTTAAAAGGCTGAAAAAACAAACTATATAAATAAATCCTGTTATTGTTAAAGCTGAAGAAATAACATTATATTTTGTTGAAAATATAGGTGTTGCCATACTTGCAATAACTATTATATAAATTAACGGTAAAACGCTATTCTCTGTTTTATTAAAAAGTATTGACATAGATATAAGTATAAATCCTAATATTAAAATAGATTTAATAATCTGATGATTGGAGTTTTTATAAGCACTTATATACTCAAAAATACATATTCCAGAAACTAGAATTACTGCAGATTTAAATATTATTCCTCCTAAAGAAACACAAATAATAAGTATAGGTATAGCAACGGCAGCACTAATTACTCTTTTGTCGCTCATTATACTCCCCCCTATTTAACAGTTCCAAATCTTCTATCCCTTTTTTGATAATCTATTATAGCTTTATATAAATGATAGGGTTTAAAATCTGGCCAGTATATATCAGTAAAATACAATTCTGTATAAGCGATTTGCCATAATAAAAAATTGCTTAATCTAATTTCACCGCTTGTTCTAATTAGCAAATCAGGATCAGGAATATTTTTTGTATATAAATAGTTTGATATTAATTTTTCATCAATTTTTTCTATATCTATGTTATTTTTTAACATATCAATGTATATATTTTTAACTGCTTTTATTATTTCATCACGTCCTCCATAATTTAAAGCCAAATTCAAAGTTAACCCAGTATTATTTTTTGTTTTAATATTTGAATTTACAAGTTCTTTTTGACATAAATCTGGAAGTGCAGAAATATCACCTATGTAATTTATTATAACATTATTTCTATTTAATTCCTCTAGTTCCCCTCTTAAATATTCAACTAATAAATTCATAAGCGTACTTACCTCATCAGCTGGTCTTTTCCAATTTTCAGTAGAAAAAGCATATAATGTTAAATACTTTACTCCAATATTAGAACAAGCTTTTACAATTTCTCTGATAGTTTCAACCCCTGCTTTATGTCCAAAACTTCTAGGAAGGTTTCTTTTTTTTGCCCACCTGCCATTTCCGTCCATTATTATTGCTATGTGTTTTGGAATATTATTCATATCTAGTTCTTTTAAAACTATTTCATTTTTTATTGAAATGTTTTTATTTTTAAAAAACATTAAATTTCCTCCTCATTTAAAAATCCCCTCTTTTGAGGGGCTAAAAATAAGCAACATAGATTTTAAGATTATCTTTATCACATTTAACATTTATTATTCTAATATCATTTCCTATTTTTGTTTTTTTTGTATCAAATACTTCTATTATTTCATAATTTATTTTGCTATTTTCAATTTCTGATTTGATTTCATCAAGCTTATATCCAATATATTCTTCAAATTTCATCTATACAGATAATATCTCCTTTTCTTTATTTTCAACTACTTTATCAACTTCTTTTATATAATTATCAGTGATTTTTTGAACTTCTTCTTCTGTCTTTTTTATTTCATCTTCCGAATGTGTATTTTCTTTTTTAATATTTTTTAATTTTTCATTTGCATCACGTCTTATAGCTCTTATTGCAACTTTTGTATCTTCTCCATGTTTTTTTACAACTTTAACAAGATTTTTTCTAGTTTCTTCTGTAAGTTCAGGTATCACAAGCCTAACTACTTGAGCATCACAAATTGGATTAATACCAAGATCAGATTTTTGTATAGCTTTTTCTATAGGCTTAATCATACTTTTATCCCAAGGCTGAATTACAAGCATTCTCGGTTCTGGTACTGAAATAGATGCAACAGCTGAAATGTTAGTTGGAGTTCCATAATAATCTACAGTAATTTTATCAAGCATAGAAGCATTAGCTCTGCCAGCTTTTAAACCTTGAAGCTCTTTCTTTAATACTTCAAGAGATTTTTTCATTTTGTCCTCAGATGTAGTTATAACTTCTTTTATCATAAAAATACCTCCTTTAAAAATTTCCTACGATAGTTCCAATTTTTTCACCACAAGCAGCTTTTCTTATGTTTCCAACTTCATCTAATGCAAAAACAATAATCGGGATGTTATTATCTTTGCATAAAGATGTAGCGGTTGAATCCATAACTTTTAAATCCTTTTCTAAAACTTCCTGAAATGTAAGTTTATCATATTTCTTAGCGTTTTTATTTATATTAGGATCGCTATCATAAACACCATCTATTTTCTTTGCAAGAAGAATAACATCTGCTTCAATTTCAGCGGCTCTTAGTGCAGCAGCTGTATCCGTTGAAAAATAGGGATTCCCTGTTCCAGATGCAAATATTACTACTCTGCCTTTTTCAAGGTGTCTCATAGCTTTTCTTCTTATAAAAGGTTCTGCAATTTCTCTCATTTCTATTGCAGTTTGTACACGAGTTACTACACCCATACTTTCTAAAGAATCCTGAAGAGCCATTGCATTTATACAAGTAGCAAGCATACCCATATAATCGGCTGTTGTTCTATCCATTTCACCGCCATTTCTTCCTCTCCAAATATTACCGCCACCTACAACTGCACCAACTTCAATTCCTAAATCAACAAGCTCCTTGATTTCACTGCTTATTCTGTTTACAACATCAAAGTCTATGCCATATCCTTTTTCACCAGCTAGAGATTCTCCACTAAGCTTTAGCATTATTCTTTTATATTTAGGTTCAGACATTTTAAAACCTCCAAATAGATATTCTACAAAAAAGCCTTATTTCCTTCTTTTCAAAAAAAGAGAACACCGGTGTGTTCTCTTGCTTTAGCATTTAATTTGCTTTGCAACTTCTTCAGCAAAATTTTCTTCCTTTTTCTCTATACCTTCACCTTTTTCAAACCTTGTAAATTTAACAACTTTTATTTCTGTTCCCAACTCTTTAGATTTATTTTCAAGGTATTTTTTAATGGTCATATCCTGATCTCTTATCCAAAGCTGTTCAATTAAACAAACATCTTTGTAGTATTTTTGAATTCTTCCTTCAACCATTTTATCTACAATTTTTTCAGGTTTTCCTTCATTTAATGCCTGTTGCCTATATATTTCTCTTTCTTTTGATAACATTTCTTCAGGTACATCTTCCTTATTTATGAATAATGGGTTAGCTGCAGCAATTTGAAGGGCAAGTTCTTTACCAACTTCTAAAAGGCCTTCTTTATTTTGTCCTTCAAGCTGAACCATTATACCTATTCTTCCACCTCCATGAATATAATCAACGAGCGCACCATTTTCAGTATGAAACTTTTCAAATCTTCTAAGCTTTATATTTTCGCCAAGTTTTGCAATAAGTGCAGTTATTGCATCTTTTACAGCTAATGAATTATCATCTATGTATTTTTCTTCTAATAATTCATCAATATTTGATGTCTTTGATAATGCAACTTGCTTTGCAAGATTCTTTGAAAGATTTACAAAATCATCATTTTTAGCAACGAAATCTGTTTCACAGTTAACTTCTATTACAGTACCATTTTTACCATCTTCAGATATGTATGTTTGAATAAGACCTTCTGCTGCTATTCTTCCAGCTTTTTTAGCTGCTGATGCTAATCCCTTTTCTCTTAATATTTCTATTGCTTTTTCAATATCTCCATCAGCTTGTGTTAAAGCTTTTTTGCAGTCCATCATGCCTGCTCCAGTTCTTTCTCTTAATTCGCTTACCATTTTGGCAGTAATTACCATAACAATGCCTCCTTTATGATATTAAAGGTAAGGGCTAAGATATTCCCCTATACCCTTACCTTATATTCTTATTCTGACATTTGCTCCCCTTGACGACCTTCTATTATTGCATCGGCAATTTTTGAAGCAATAAGCTTAACTGCTCTTATTGCATCGTCGTTACCTGGAATTACATAGTCAACCTCATCAGGATCACAATTCGTATCAACTATAGCCACTATTTTTATTCCAAGATTTCTAGCCTCTGCAATTGCATTTTTTTCCTTTCGTGGATCAACAACGAAAAGAACATCTGGAAGTCTTGTCATATTTTTAATACCGCTCAAATTCTTTTCAAGCTTTTCTTTTTCATGTCTTAACTTTATAACTTCTTTCTTAGGTAGAAGAGTAAATGTACCATCTTCCTCCATTTTCTCAAGTTCCATAAGTCTTGCTATTCTTGTTCTAATTGTTTTGAAGTTTGTAAGCATTCCTCCAAGCCATCTTTCGTTTACATAATGCATTCCGCATCTTTCTGCTTCTTCCTTTACAGAATCCTGAGCTTGTTTTTTAGTACCTACAAATAAAATTTCTTTACCTTCAGCTGCTTCTGATTTAACAAAATCATAAGCCTCTTCAACTTTTTTAACTGTTTTTTGAAGGTCGATAATGTAAATACCGTTTCTTTCTGTAAAAATATACTGTGCCATCTTTGGATTCCATCTTCTAGTTTGATGTCCAAAGTGTACTCCTGCTTCTAGCAGTTGTTTCATTGAAATTACTGACATAAAGACACCTCCTGGTTTTTCCTCCGCCACATTCATTTTTTTAAAAGTCCATAAAGGCACCCTTTTAAAAATTATATGGCGTGTGTAATATCACGTTATGTAGTATAGCATATAAAACTATACATATCAATAATAAATAGAAATTTTTTTACATATTAGAATTTAATTTAACAAAAACAAAACTATTATTAATAGTTTTCAGGCTGTTGACAAACAAATTTTGTCAGCAGCTTTTTTTGCGTAGCAAAAAGGATTTTAAAAATTTATGTAGAATTATATATATAGAAATAAATTTTGGAGGTATCCCATGATTAATGAAATTAAATCCAAACAACA
>JAOADY010000090.1 GCA_026417075.1 Caloramator sp. | reverse complement strand
GAAATTTCCGTTTTCTAAATGCTTAATATATCCGTCAATACTTTCAAGTAAATCTGAATGTCTTTTCCCTATCATCTCTGCTACTTCTCTGCTATCAATAGCAAGCTGTCCGTTTCGGTTTATTACAGTTAAATCGTTCATCAGATTGCCTCCTTTGCATTGTTAAAAAGAGTTTTTATTTTTTCGTCAAGTAAAATTTTAAATCCCCTTAGTATTGCTTCTTCTTTTTTTTCAGGATTTAGTTCAATTATTTTAATTCCATTAATTTGCACCTCAATTTCTTTTAATAATTCTTCTTCTTGCAATAATAAGTCCTCCATATTATTTACCCTCCTTCCATGTTTCGAATGCAATTTTTGCCATCTCTTCAAAGCTTAAATTGTAGAGATTAGCAAGAGTAGCAATTTTTGATAGTTTCAAATCAACCTTTCCCCGTTCAATAAGGTTTAAATGGTCTCCAGTTATTTTTAACTCTTTTGCTACAAAATTTCTTCTTAATCCAGTTTTTTCTCTTGCCTCTCTTAGTTTTGTCATTTTAATTTCACCTCCTTGTAACTTAATAATAACGCAATTTGCGATAATTTTAAATTACCATTTTTTCTTTTTTTACCGTTTAAATTAAATTAGCTCTTGAATTCTTACTCTATCTAAATATATCGTATTGTGCGATATTTTTTTGTTTTTGCTTATTATCATTATTGAAATGCGATATTTAATATCGTATAATCTTTATGGAGGTGATTATATTGGGTATTATTTCAGAAAGACTTAAAAAAATAAGAACTGAAAATGGATTAACACAAAAAGAATTAGCTGAAAAAATTGGTGTCGCTTTAAGTGTAATAGGTGATATAGAAAGCAATCGCAGACCACCAAGTAAAAAAACAGCATTAAAATTATCTCAATTTTTTAATACACCCTTAGAAATGTGGATTGATGAATCTGATATTACAGAATATAGAAACAAAAGAGGTAAATATGCTATGCTCGATGAAGTGATTTCAAAGTTAATTAAAAGCAATATGATAATAAATGGGGAGCCAACACAAGAGGCTTGGGAATTGATAAAAAAAGCTTTATCAATAGATTTAAAATTTATAAACTTAAACCAAAAAGAAGGTGACTAATATTGAAACATATAGCAATTTATGCAAGAAAATCAGTAGAAGTAAAGGATAGCATTTCTATAGATACACAAATAGAAATGTGCAAAAATTATTTTTTTGACCAAAAATGCGAATTTGAAGTTTTTGCAGATGATGGATATACAGGAGCAAATACAGATAGACCAGCGTTTAAGCGATTATTAAAAAAAATACAATTAGAATGTTTTGATACAGTTATTTGCTATAAGCTTGATAGAATTAGTAGGCGTGTATTGGATATAGCAGATTTTTTTGAACTTTTAGAAAAGAAAAATATTGATTTTGTATGTGTGAAAGATAAATATGACACATCAACACCTATGGGACGTGCCATGCTTTATTTTGCATCTGTATTCGCCCAACTTGAAAGAGAAACTATTGCAGAAAGAGTGACAGATAGCATGTTAAATCTTGCAAAGAAAGGTTGCTGGACTGGCGGACCAGCGCCAACAGGATACAAACTAACAAAACATGAAGGTAAAACCTATATAGAATTAGAAAATCCTCAATTTATTAAAGATTGTTTTAATTGGTATTTACAATACGGAAGTTTATACGCAATTCATAAGAAATTAAAAGAAAAATATGATATTACTCCTGTAAATAGAGAAAATGTGAGAAGAATCTTGAGAAGTCCCTTGTATGTTAAGTCTGATATTATTATTAATGATTATTTAAAAAAGAATAATTGGACTGTAATCGGAGAACCAACAAAAAAAGGTTATCTGACTTATGGCTTAAAGACGGGTGAGCCTATGGCTATTGTTAGTAGACATGATGCTGTAATAGAACCATTGTTATGGCTTAAAGTGCAAGAAAAGCTAAATAATAAAAGAGAAGATTTCTTTAAAAAGGATAGTAAAATTTATTGGCTTAGCGGATTATTAATTTGTCCTTTTTGCGGGAAACATTATTCTATTGTTAATAGTGCAAAAAATCATTATTATGCTTGTTCCAGTAGAATAAAAAGAGGGAATTATAAAACTACGGTTAATTGTTCAAATAATAAATATATAAATGCTATTAAAATTGAAGATACATTACAAGAATATATTTTAACTTGCAAAAATTATGATTTTTTTAAAAAAATATATAAATCTACCTTTTTAAATGATACGGATACAAATGAATTAGAAATAATAAAAAATACAATTAATAAAAATAATAAAATGATTGAAAATTTAATAGATAAAGTAGCTTTATTAAGTAATGAAGCAGGAAAAAAGATTCTTGAAAAAATAGAACAATTAACAAATGAAAACAAAGAGCTTAATGAAAAAATAGAAAATTATAAATTATATAATTTAGAAATGCAAAACTTAAAATTTAACGAAGAATATATTTATGAAAATATATTAAAATTTGATAAAACCATTGAACCATCTTTAAAAAGGATTATTGCTAAAAATATATTTAAAAAAATAATTTTCAACCCATTTACAAATGAAATGGAAGTAGAATTTTCATAGTATTTATATCAGTAATGTATCACAAGGACAACCACGGGAAGATTCATAGTAAACTATCTTATCAGGTATTTCATCTCTATATGGAAAAGGCAATATATTAAGATCTTGAATTAACTGTCTTGATTCGTTCTTTATTATTTTCTCACCATCTTTAAATACAATACCTTTAACATTATATAAATTTTCATTATTAAATATCGCATCTATAAGCTCTTTAAATGTAATTTCACCTTCTCCTTCAATTATGTAATCTATATAATCGAATTTTTTTATTAAACTTTCCCCATCAAAGGATACCTCAGGGCCTCCTAATATTATCTTTAAATTTTCATTTGTTTTTTTTAATGTACTGCAAACCTTTAAAGTATTTTCTATGTTCCATATATAGCAAGAAAAACCTATAACATCAGGCTCTAAATCATTAATTCTTTCAACTATATCTAAAATATTTTCATTTATTGTAGCTTCAAAAAGTTTAATATTATATTCACTACAATAGGACTTTATATATCTTATCGCAAGATTTGAGTGTATGTATTTTGAATTAAGGGACGCAAGAACTATGTTCATTTTTTATCCTCCATTTTTTATTATCTCTTATTATAACTTAAAATATCTTTTTAGTCATAAAAAAAGATACTACTTTAAGTATCTAACAAAAAAATATTATAAATTTTTATCATACTTATAGAATCCACAATACTGCACAGCCAATTTTTAATTTCTAAGACTAATCAAAGGAATTGTTATATAATTATTTTTAAAGTATCTCTTCAATGTTCTATATAATTTAAACTACTTAAAATAATTTATAATGTTTATTTTTAAAATTTGATAGAAATTTTATAAACATTTTATCTTTCTTAATATTCAATTACAATATTTTTAATCTATAAAACTTTCTTCCATCTTTATCATTTTTCAAAGCTTCGATCCTTTTCACATCTCTGTAAAACTTCATCAAAAGACCTGCAGTTGTTTTTTGAGCTATAGCAAGTATTATTGAAGTTATTTTATAATATCTTTCATTTTTATCTTTGGTTATTTGATATTTTTTATAAGTATCTAAGGCAACCTTAGAATTAAGTTTCGCATATTCGCCTATTGTACTAAAATATATGCCCCCACTATTTACTTTAAAGTTTTCATACTCTTTATATGCCTTTATCACCCATTGCTCATACTGCCTATGTTGATTTAAAAGTTTTACATTTACATGTTGAGGAACAGTAATATCTTGTATAAGATGACATGCTGCACCAAGATAGAACATAGCCATCTTTATATTACCACTATTATAATACTTAATAGCCTTAGAATAATAACGCCTTGTTTCTAAAAGAGCATTGCTACACCCATACATTCCTTTTTCATTATCAGGATTATAGAAATGATTGCTACTTTTAAAATCCTGATCCGCCCAAACTACCCCTGAATTAATTTCGTTAATATAATTAATAATTAAATTATAAGCTTTATAATGTTTATCGTTTTTTAATATTTCTACAGCTTGATTATTAATAAATTTATGTACTTCACATTCTGTCTTTATTATTTTCTTTTTTAGTGGATTAACTGCCTTTAGTATATTTTTAAATATAAAAGAATATGTGTTTTCAAAAATTCCCATATCATACACCAGATTCTTTTAATTTTATTAATATTTATTATCTCACATTTTCAAAAATATAAAATAAATTTTATATGTTTAAAATAAAAAATGTCCCTTATAAGGGACATTGACAAATTAATATGTAAATAAACCTTACGTAACCTGCCTATAACTACACAAATATTATTTTATTTAAAAATCAAGTGGTTGTAAATATATAATTTTATTAATTTAGACAAATTTTTTAATTTAACATTATAATTCGTTATAAGTATATCCATATGATTACATTTTATACATAAATTATTTTATTTGTTTTGGTAACGTATAAATATATATGTTATAATATTTTTAATAAATTTATTTGTTGGGAGGTAACTTTAATGGTAGATCCAAGAATAAAGGCTCTTGCTAAAAACCTTATAAATTATTCCTGCGAACTTAAAAAAGGTGAAAAGGTTCTAATCGAATCGATTGGTCTTGAAATTCCTCTTGTAACAGAGCTTGTAAAGGAAGCCTATAATGTTGGCGCTCTTCCTTTTGTAACTATTAAAGATAAGGCTGTAGATAGAGCTCTTTTAATGAATCTAAGTGAAGGACATTCAAAGCTTATAGCAAAATATGAAGCTTTAAGAATGAGCGAAATGGATGCATACATAGGTATTCGTTCTGGTAGCAATTCATCTGAGCTTTCAGATGTACCAAGCAATAAAATGGGTATTTATTTTAAAAACATTTGGAATGAAGTTCATGGAAAAATAAGAGTACCAAAAACTAAATGGGTTGTTTTAAGATACCCATCTCCTTCAATGGCTCAAATGGCAAATTTAAGCACTGAAGGATTTGAAGATTTTTACTTTAATGTATGTAATCTCGATTACTCAAAAATGTCAAAAGCTATGGATTCTTTAGTAGCCCTTATGGAAAAGACAGATAAAGTTAGAATAACTGGTCCTAATACCGACCTTACTTTTTCAATTAAAGGTCTTCCAGCAATAAAATGCGATGGAAAGCTCAACATACCCGATGGTGAAGTTTACTCTGCACCTATTAAAAATTCGGTTAATGGTTACATTACATATAACACTCCTGCAGAATATCAAGGATTTACCTTTGAAAACATAAGACTCGAATTTAAAGATGGCAAAATAATAAATGCTACTGCTAATGATTCAGAAAGAATAAATAAGGTATTCGATACTGACGAAGGTGCAAGATATGTAGGAGAATTTGCAATAGGTGTTAACCCATACATAACAAAACCTATGAAAGATACATTATTTGACGAAAAGATTGCCGGTTCAATTCACTTCACTCCAGGGTCATCTTATGATGACTGTTTTAATGGAAATAAGTCAGCAATACATTGGGATTTAGTTTACATTCAAACTCCTGAATATGGAGGAGGAGAAATTTATTTTGATGACGTTCTTATAAGAAAAGATGGAATGTTCGTTATTCCAGAGCTTGAATGTTTAAATCCTAATAACTTAAAATAAAATTATAAAAAATTCAGCCATAATATTCAGCTAATCTCTTTACAGTTTGCTGCATATTATGGTCTTTTTTATGTCTTTAATGTTTTAAGAGTCATAGCATAATATTTTAGACCATATTAATAAAAAGAAACAATATTATGGGGTATTAAATGAAACGCTCTTCTTTTGCTTTAAAAACATTGATATTAGTTTTATCAAATATTATAACAGGCACACTATCATTTGTTTTTTCAATAATTTTATCAAGGAAAATAGGTTCTAAAGGAATGGGCTTATATCAGCTGATAATGCCAATTTACTCTCTTTTTCTGTGCTTAACCGGAGGAGGAATTACTGTATCTATTTCAAAGATAGCTGCTGAAAAAACGGCTACAGGAAATTTAAAAGAGCTGTATAAAACAATTAAAGCAGTATGTGTTTTTGAAATAATTTGGTCAATTTTAGTTACCACAATTCTTTTTATATCATGCAAAGCAATATCAAAAAATCTTTTATATGATGAAAGAACTATGTATGGAATTATTGCATTCTGCCCCGCACTTATAATAATTTCAATATCATCAGTATATAAAGGAGCATACTATGGACTTCAAAGAGTAATAGAACCAGCAATAATAGATATAATTGAAAAAATAGTAAGAATAATTGTAATCTGTATTTTATTATCAACACTAAATAATGTAAACCTTGAAATAAAAGTAGCCGCTGCTTTTATAACTTTAAGCTGTGGAGAAATAATAAGCCTAATTTTATTTATAATATGTTTTAAAGGATATGTAAGAAAAAACCCTGCACATGGCAAATCGGACAATGACTTTCAATTAATATTCAATGTTTTAAGGCTTTCCTTCCCTCTTGCTCTAAATGGTATGCTTGGAACTATGTTTATTGCAGTTATAGCTATTCTCATACCGAGAAGACTTCAAGCATCTGGTTTCATCTATGAAGAAGCTCTATCTCTGTTTGGAAAACTTGAAGGTATGGCATTAACGATTGCCTTTTATCCCTCTATAGTAATAAATTCGCTGTGCGTCCTTCTAGTTCCTTCTATTTCAGAAGCAGTAACTTTTAAAAGAGAACAGTCTGTTACAAGAAAAATGAATATGTCTTTAAAAATTACTTCATTAATTGCTTTTTCCTCTGCAGCTATATTTTTTTCAATACCTTTAAGAATTGGATATTTTTTTTACAATGATGAAACCGTAGGACAGCTTTTAAAAATGCTATCCATAGGGCTTCCTCTTGTTTATATTGAAATAACTCTCTGCGCTCTTTTAAACGGTATAGGAAAGCAGGGTGCTCTTCTTTTAAATTCTATTATAATAGCTATATTTGAACTAATTGCTTTATATGTTTTAATAGGAATTCCAAATATAAACATAAAAGGATACGCCATAGATTTTATTTTATATCCTTTAATAGGAATAATATTAAACCTAAGGGAAATAAAAAAATCCTTAAATTACAATTTTGATTTTACAGGTATTATAGTATTTCCTTTTTTATGTTCAGTCCTCCTTTGCTTTGTAATAAAATATGTATTCATTAATATAAGCAACACTCCCTTATTAATATTTATATCCTACCTAACCTATGGAATAATATATTTTTCTGTCAACAAAATGCAAAATCACAGTAAATTATAAATTACTGTGATTTATATCATTCATAAGATTATTTATATCATCAGGTATTTTTGCAACAATCTTTAGAGGTTTATCATCTCTTATGCTTTTGAACTTTAATATATGGGCATGAAGCGCCTGCCTGTTTATAAGCTCGCTTTCTTTTCCATAAAGAGTATCTCCTACAATAGGATGCCCTATATGGCTGAAATGAACTCTTATTTGATGTGTTTTGCCAGTTTCAAGTTTTATAAGAAGAACTGACATATCAAAAGACGAGTTTATAACCTCATAATGAGTAACAGCTCTTTGTCCTTTTTCAATCACAGCCCTTTTAACTGAATCGGGGAACTCTCTGTCAATTGGAAGATCAATAGTTCCTCTTCCTTCCATCTTACCCTCAACTACAGATATATAATATTTTTCTATTTCATTTTTTTCAAGTTTTTTTGCCATAGCCTGATGTGCAAACTGGGATTTTGCAATTATAACTAGTCCTGAAGTATCCCTATCAAGTCTATTTACAAGCCTTACTATCGAATTCTGGTTTGTTTTTTTAAAATAATTCATAACTGCATTTGACAATGTTCCCTCTGGATGTCCCTTAGTTGGATGAACTACCATAAAGGGAGGCTTATTTACAACTAAAATATCCTCATCCTCATAACATATATCTATTGGTATATCCTGAGGCTCAATATCCTGTGTTTCTCCCGTATCAAGGATAATTATAACACTATCATTATATTTTAAAATGCTATTTGCTTTTCCTGTTATGCCATTTATTTTTATAAAACCTCCCTTTAAAAGCTTTCTTGAAAGACGTGAAGACATTTTAAGTTCATTCCTTAAAAAATTAATCAACTTTATTCCATCTTTATCCTTTTCTATACTATACTCTAAAGTGTTTTTCATACAAATTCTCCTTCGTTTATTTTTAGTTTTGTTAAGTTATATGATATTTGAATTTCATCTCCCCTTTGAGTTATCTTAAATATAACCAACAATAAAACACCTCCAAAGGAGAGATGAAATTATGTGCAAATTAATCAATAATCTTTCATGCCCAAGATGCCA
>JAOADY010000085.1 GCA_026417075.1 Caloramator sp. | reverse complement strand
TGGCATCTTGGGCATGAAAGATTATTGATTAATTTGCACATAATTTCATCTCTCCTTTGGAGGTGTTTTATTGTTGGTTATATTTAAGATAACTCAAAGGGGAGATGAAATTCAAATATCATATAACTTAACAAAACTATTACTTTTTAATGGAGGGGCATTATGAAAAATAAAAAGGTATTAAAAAAACAAATTATTCTACTTCTTTTTTTACTATCACTAATTCCATTATTAATAGTTACCTCTCTTAATTATTACATATCATTAAAAGCTATAAAAAATCAGTACTTACAAACAATCGATCAAAGTACTGGAAGAGCTCTTGATGTAATTGAATCATCATACAAAGACAAAAGCGAACTTATTTCACTTTTATCTGAAGATCCTAATGCTAATGGCATTTTATCAAATCCTGATTGTGAGAAATGGCTTATGTTAACTTTAAACTCTTACGTAAAAAACTATAAAGATATAACTGCAATATATATGGGAGTAAATAATGGTAAAATGATAATTGCTCCAAATCAAAAGCTTCCAGAAGGTTATGATCCTAGAAAACGCCCTTGGTATATAAATGCATCTTCAAACAGCGATTTTATTCTTACAGATCCCTATGAAGATGCTATTAAAAAAGGAAATTTCATGGTTACCTATGCCAAAGCTATTAAAGATTCTTCTAATAATCTTATCGGTGTTGTAGGACTTGATATAAAACTTGATACTATATCAGAACTTGCACAATCTATTAAAATAGGAAACAGTGGATTCATAACAATAACAGATAAAGATGGAACAATAATAGCAGATAAAAACAAAGAATTGCTAAATAAAACTTCAAAGCAAGTTCCATACATTGATACTATATTAAAGTCAAATTCTCAATCTGGAACAGTGTTTATCGATAAAACTAAATATATATATATAATAAAAAATCATGACAAAACAGGTTGGAAGGTTATAGGTCTTATTCCTGAAAAAGAAATATTATCAGCAACAAATTCAATTAGAAATTATGATATAATAATTTTTATCCTTTTTGCAACAGCCTCAATATTAATTGGTATATTCTTTTCTAATAAAATTGTAGATCCTATTAATATAATAGTAAATATAATTGATAAAATTAAATCCGGTGATTTTTCAGTAAAAGTACCTGAAAAATATATAAACTACAAAGGAGAAATTGGAGTTATAGCAAGTGGTGTTAACTCAATGCAAAGTGAACTTAAAAAGCTTATACTTGAAGTAAAGAATGAAGCAAAAAACATAAATTTAGTAATAAATTCTGTAAATAGTAGCATAAATGAACTTAACAATACAATAGAAAAAGTATCAGCAACAACCCATGATCTTTCTGCGACTATGGAAGAAACTGCAGCTTCTGCCGAGGAAATGTCTGCAGCATCTCATGAAATAGAAAGATCTGTCCATGTTATTTCTAAAAAATCACAAGATGGTGCTCTTGAAGCTTCAAATATAAGTAAAAGAGCACAGGACACAAAAGCTTCTGTAGAAGAATCTCAAATAAAAGCAAAAGAAGTATTTGAAAATACCAAAACCGAACTGGAAAAAGCAATTGAAGAAGCTAAAATAGTTGAAAAAATAAGCACTTTATCTGAATCAATTATGCAGATAACTTCCCAGACAAATCTTCTAGCTCTTAATGCAGCGATTGAAGCTTCAAGAGCTGGAGAAGCTGGAAGAGGTTTCTCAGTTGTTGCTGAAGAGATTAGAAAGCTTGCTGAGCAATCTAAAAATACGGTTATTGAAATTCAAAATATAACTGATAAAGTTAGTGATACTGTAAACAATTTAGTAAACAGTTCAAACAATCTTTTAGAATTTATGTCTGTAAATGTTAATAATGACTATAAAACGATGATAGATGTTGCAGAAAAATATAACTCCGATGCAAAATATGTAGATAATCTCGTTACTAACTTCAGTTCAACAGCACAAGAACTCTTATCTTCAATTAACGAAGTGATATTAACCATAGAAAATGTCGCAAAGGCTTCAAGCGACGGTGCTGGAGGCACAACTGATATAGCAGGAAGCGTATCTGATGTGCACAAAAAATCAAACGAAATAATAAAAGAAATGTTAAAAGTAAAAGAAACCGCAGATAAATTAAACAGTAGTATATCAAAATTTATAATATAAAAAGATATAAAATAGAGATGGGCAACCCATCTCTATTTTATATCTTAATTTTTTTTATATACTCAAGCCTTTCTTTAAATTTTTTTTCAATTCCCTCTTCTGTTGGAATATAGTAAGTTCTATTTTTTAAATTATCAGGTAAACACTGCATTTTTGCAATTTTATTTTCATAATCGTGAGAATACATATAACCTTTATTATATCCAAGGGTTTTCATAAGCTTTGTAGGTGCATTTCTAAGGTGCATAGGAACCTCTTCATTAAAGGTTTCAAGAGCATCTTTTTTGGCCATTTTATATGCCATATATACAGCATTTGATTTTGGAGCAAGGGACATATAAACAGCAGCCTGTGCAAGGTTAATAGAGCCTTCCGGCATTCCTATAAATGTTACGGCCTTATAGGCTGCAACAGCAATTTCTAAAGCTCTTGGATCCGCAAGTCCTATATCCTCCGAAGCAAACCGTACAATTCTTCTTGCAACATACAAAGGATCTTCTCCTGCTTCAAGCATCCTTGCAAGATAATAAAGTGCTGCATCAGCATCGCTGTTTCTCATAGATTTATGAAAGGCAGAAATTAAATTATAATGCTGTTCACCGTTTTTATCATAAAGAAGGGATTTTTTCTGCATACATTCTTCAACTACTGATTTATCTATAATTTTAATACCTTCAATTGTTTTTGCTCCTTTTACAGCAATTTCTAAAGTATTAAGTGCCGTCCTTGCATCACCATTTGAATAAACTGCTATCATATTCAATGTTTCATCGTCAATTTTAATGCTTATATCTTTAAAACCTCTTTCATCAGCAATTGCATTTTTTAAAAGCTTTACAATATCCTCTGCTTTTAACATTTCAAGAACAAAAACCCTTGATCTTGAAATAAGTGCTGAATTAACTTGAAAGGAAGGGTTTTCAGTTGTTGCTCCAATTAAAATAATGCTTCCCTTTTCAACATAGGGTAAAAAAGCATCCTGCTGAGCTTTATTAAATCTATGTATTTCATCTATAAAAAGAACCGTTCTTATTCCATTAAGCCTTGCATTATCAGCTTTTTGCATTACTTCCTTTACCTCTTTAATACCTGATGTTACAGCACTCATAGTTATAAATTCAGAACGGGTTATATTTGCAATAATCATAGCAAGAGTTGTTTTTCCAACTCCTGGAGGCCCCCAAAAAATCATAGATGTTATATTATCGGTTTCAATAAGTCGTCTTAAAATTTTCCCCTTTCCCAATAAATGTTCCTGACCTACAAATTCATCAAGATTTCTTGGCCTTACTCTATCTGCTAAAGGAGCTTTTGCATCTTTATCATCAAAAAAAGAACTTTGTATAAAGTTCATATCCTCACCAGCCTAAATTATTTTTATAATATTATATAACAAAAATTTATAATAGACCAGTTAAGATTGACAGGAAAGTTATTATTATAAAAAAATTACCATGGGCTTATAAAATAATAATGATTTTAAATTTGTTGACAAATCCTTTTTGTATTATGAATTTTTACAAAATAGACTTTGTAAACAATCTGTAACAAAAAGTTTATTAAGTTATTTTTTACATTAAAATTCTCTAAAACATAAGCATTTTAATAAGAAAATAAAAATAAATTATATATTATATTGGTTACAATTTCAAATTATTATCAAACTTATAGAGCCCATAATACTGTACAGCCAATTTTCTTCGCTCATTTAGAAGCTCTAAGCCTTGCTTCCTTGAAAATTAAGAACTTTTGGGAACTCACTTTGTTCAAACAACCAAAAGTTCTAAAATTTTCTGCGTCAGCAAGGCAAGAGCTTCTAAAATTCGCTTTATATTGGCTTTAGCAGTATTTATGGGCTCTACTTTAATCGATAAGTTTTATATTTACTGAAAGGTTAAAATTTTTTTCATTAAAGTGTAATATTAATAATCTAATATGACATATTAACAAATTTTATCATATCAAAACCTTATGCACATATTCAGATGTTGCAGCCTTTAAAAGTCCTCCGTAATCAAGATAAAACTCAACTACATCTCCAACTTTATATTCCCTATTAGAATTTGTAACATCGAGTATAGTGTGGTCACTACTTGCACCTAAAAGCTTTATATTCTCATCAAAGGGACGTATAAGATTAATATCAATATCCTGTCTTCCCATTGCAATTATTGCTCTTTTCATAATTCCCTTATCTTCAAATACAGGCTTTCCTCCAAAGGCATCCATACCTATATTCCCAATAGGAACCGATGGTTTTTCTTTAAGCTCAACAATTTGTCCTTTTAAAACAAAAACATCGTCATAAAGTCCATCTAACCTCTTTCCAAAGGCCGTCTCTCTGCCAAGGAGTATTGCTTCTCCTACTCTTAAATTATTAATACCCTTTGGCAAAGTCCCCTTTTCTACAAGATAAAGGCTGCTTGAATTTCCTCCAGATATTATTTCAATATCAAGATTATATTTATCCCCCATATCCTTTGAAATATCTACAAGCTTT
This sequence comes from Caloramator sp., assembly GCA_026417075.1. Classification (GTDB taxonomy): domain Bacteria; phylum Bacillota; class Clostridia; order Clostridiales; family Caloramatoraceae; genus Caloramator_B. The sequence continues at coordinate 18,246 of JAOADY010000085.1, read as the reverse complement.
GAAAGATTAGTCTCATCTGGAATAACTCCCCCATAGCAGGTTAAATTAACTCCAAATCCTTTTATTTTAATTCCCTTTATTTTTACAGCCTCACCTACAAATTCATCTATATTATTTGGCCACACCCCTTCTCTTAAATCTCCAAGGTCAAGCATTATAATAACATTATGAATTTTACCCATTTTTTGCGCAGCCTCGCCTAAAAGTTTTAAAGTTGAAAGTTCAGAGTTTTGGCTGTAATCAGAATACAATACCACATCATCAACTTCACAATGCATAGGTATTCTTAAAAGCACTTTTTTACAAGGAATATCCTTAAGCTTTTTTAGATTTTCAATCCTCGAATCAGCAAGCATATCAGCACCTCCCAAAAGCATTGCCATAGCTGCCTTTGGTATGGCACAAAAACACTTCGTTACCCCCCATATTTTAACATTATGTCTTTCACACATTTGTCTTATTAATCTTGTATTGTGTTCAAGTTTTGAAAGATTTATTTCCAGTCTTGGATACATGCTATCCCTCTCAATCCTTTAAATTTCAAGACTTGCCTTTAATAGTTTTAAAGCCGCTTGAGGATACTTTTTGGAGAGCACTCCAAGAGATGCCATAATATAATGATTATCTACTAAAATCTTCGCCTCTTTAGTCGGAAAAAGCTCCGTTCCTTTCCCACTTTCTGCGATTTTCTTCATTATATCAACTCTTCCTGGAAGCCTTGTTAAAGCTCCTCCAGTTCCAATTATATATTTTACCTGAGTTAAATCTTTACCCTCAGCAACGCTTTTTCTCCCCGACTCACCATAGAGCCTTCTTACCGTACCTGCATGTCTTTTTACTGCAGTTAAAACAGCCTCAAGGGTAAGCTTTTCAACAAACTTTTTTTCTTCATCGGTTTTTGGTATAGGTTTATAATTTTCAATAATAGGCTTTATATCAAATCCTAGTTCACTTTGAAGTTTTTCTTCTCCAATCCTTGATAGTACATTTTTCATATTTACATATACACCAAGGTCGCCTTCAACAGTTCTCTTTGCCTCAGGCTCTGGAGATAAAAGAATTCTTGCTATTTCATCAGAATTCTTAGTTACTGAATGAACATCAGTTGTAGCTCCCCCAACATCAATAACAATTAAATCACCTATATCTTCCTTTAAGAGTTTTGCAGCCTCCATAACAGCACCAGGTGTTGGAATTATAGGCCCATTTACCATACTTCTAACCTTTGTCATTCCTGGAGCATGTACTATATGCTCCTCAAAGGCACATTGTATAACCCTTCTGCAGGGCTCAACATTTAACATATCCACCTTAGGATATACATTATCTACTATATAAAGTTTAGAATCATAATCTTTAAATATTTCCTTTATATCCTCATGGTTTTCTATATTACCTGCATATATTACAGGAATACCAAGGTTTAATGCTGCAATTTCCTCAGCATTATAAAGTGCAGTATCTCTCTCGCCAAAGTCAAGTCCACCAGCTATTAATATTATATTAGGTTTTATATCCTGTATTTTTTTTATATCGCTTCTTCTAAGACGCCCAGCAGTTACAAGATGAATAATCGCTCCTGCTCCAAGAGCAGCTTCCTTTGCAGCCTTTGCTGTCATATCATATACAAGTCCATGCACCGTCATCTTAAGCCCACCTGCTGCACTGCTTGATGCAAGAAAATCATCATATTCTATTTCATCAGTATTAAGGTTTTTCTTTAAATTATCAACTGCACCTTTAAGACCAATGGTTACATCTCCGTCAAGAACAGTTGTTGGAGATTGTCCCTGACCTATAAATACAGGATTTTCGCTGTGAATGCCTAAAAAGGCATTCACAACTGTTGTAGTACTTCCAATTTCCGCAACAAGAACGTCAATCTTCATAAATGCACCTTCTAATCATTTTAATCCCTTTGCTTCAAGCTCTCTTCTCTTTTTAACAAGAAAAGTTGCAACATGTACGCCTTTGCTTCCTCTTCCAAATCCCGCGTCAACTCCAGCTTCAACTGCTAAATCATTTGCAACCTGAGTTCCTCCGCAGGCTATTATAATTCTGTCCCTTATACCCTTTTCAATACATAACTCATGAATTTTTTTCATATTTTTATAGTGGATATTATCATGGCTTATTATAGTACTTGCAAGTATAGCATCCGCATTAGCCTCAATTGCTGCATCAACAAGCTTTTCAACTGGAACTGAAGTTCCAAGGTATATGCATTCTATTCCATATTTTTCTATTCCGCCATGCTTTATGTCTATGATTTCTCTTAAACCAACGGAATGTTCATCATTTCCAACAGTAGCAGCAACAACCTTCATAGGTCTTCTTTCAATATCTGCTCTTATATCATCATCGGACATAACCTCAGGCTTTGGAGGAATGTAAAGCTTGGTTGCATCAATTTCAAAGGGAATTCTTCCCTTTATCTCAACTAAAGTTCCTTCAGCGTCCTGCATAATATTCTTATGAACTACCTCAACATCCACAAGACCTAACTTCTTTCCAATTTCAATAGCAACAACATCGGCAGTACTATCATCAACAGGAAGGAACATAGTCTGAAGTATATATCCATCTCCTGCCCATTCAACTTCAGGTTTTACATGTTCTTTGCTCCAATATTTTCTTGATTCTTTAAGCCTTACATTTACATTATCCTCTTCATCAAGTTCATCAATATAAACTATCTTCTCTGGTTTTTCAAAGGTACATCCATCTATTAAATTTGATGGATTTACTATTCCCTCTGGAAGATTATTATACCCAAAGTGAGCAGTAACCGGTGCCATATAATCCTTATCCCTTGGATATACTGTTCCTGCACCTATTCCACCATCTATTTTTCTAACAATTCCATCGCCGTTTCTTTCTGGATAATATCCAGAATCAACAAAGAATCCTTCTTCAACAGCCTTAAAATATCCTCCAACCTCTAAAATCTCCTCCATGAAAAGGACTGCTCTCTCTTTAATCTCTCTTGCTTTTTCTCTAAGATATCCATCTTTTTTAAGTTCAAGCATTTCCATAAGGCCGTCCATTCCTGCAAAGGCTTGCTTTGCCGTACTTACTGCAGCAATATTGTTATAATGCCATGGAACATTTCTACCCTCGTCAGGAGTTATAGTTGATTGAATATCTGCACTAGTTAAAACTGATGTTAATATATTTAAAACATGAGTTACAGTAGCTTCCCTTGTATCCGATTCAATATATTTTGTATTCATCTGAGCTCTCATCCTATAGTCGTGGAAAAAGTCTCTCAGGGCTACAGCATAGGGCAAGTCGAGTCTTAAACACGGTGCAGGAGGTGCTGTTGGAGGAACCGTTGACAAACATATATTTTTAGGATTCATTCCTACCTTTCTTGAATACATACAATTTATTGCATGCTGAACCATAAGTTCAGGCATAACCTTCCATGCCTGCCTTGCAGTAGCATTAGCGTTATGGGCACCGTCTATTTGTGCCATATCAGCCCATACCATTATCTTCTTTGCCTCTGCAGCATCAACAAAGGAGCGAACCATATTTACATTTCTATAAAGAACGTTGTACTGTGGATCCTGATGAGCGCCATTTACTCCCTCTTCTGCAAACATAACAGCAATATCAGGACCTGCTTCTCCTGATACATAGGAATGATAGTTTATTGGGCGTCCAACTTCATCCTCAATCATATCAAGAGCCTTCCTTTGAGCCCTAACCTGCTTTCTTGTAACAGGAATTCCTCCAATTCCCTGAGGTGTTCCCTCGATTAGACCATCATAATGGCTTTGTCCTGCAGTTCTTATAACCATAATATGATCTGCACCATGCCATGCAGCCATTCTCATTCTTCTAATATCATCTTCAAATCTGCCTGAAGCTATTTCAGTCGTTATAACTGGTCTTGGCTGAGGATCAATATTCCCAAAATACTTAGATGAAGGTAATCCATAGCTGTTTTTTAAAGGTTTGCTCATATCGTGAAAAGTAAAAGGACCCATCTTTAGATTATCAATCGGTTCTCTCCAATGCCATCCCCTTCTTCTTGGACGGTAATGCTCTAAATCCTTTAGTATCTCATCTATATCTATCTTTTCGTTTCTATTAAGATCCATTACTTTTCGCCTCCTTTAAAAATGCTAACTGCTAAATCCCAATGAAGTCCCTGTGCCATCTCACGTCCAACTTCCCTATAATCCCTGTTAAGCTGCTTTGATACCTTTAAAACAACATGTCCTGCTCCTTTTCCCATAAGCCCTCTATCTATAGTATTATTTACAATATCCTTTGCCTCAAGGCTTGAAAATCCCATCCTTAAAAGAACCGATCTTTCAATAGAAGGTGTTGTATTATTTTTCGCAAGTTCAATTAAAGGATCAACTATTTTTTCAGCAAGACTCCAAAATCTTTGCTCTAATTCTTCATCAGTAAGATTTTTAAGATGCTCTCTTCTAACTTCAAAATCATCTGCTCTTTTTATTGGCATAATCCCCCTCCTATTTCTTTATTCCAAATTCTTCTAATACCGATTCTACAAATTTTCTATTTGTTTTTGTTTCTATTGCTAAAAATTCAATATCTTTATCATCAACGTAATCTACTTTTGCTCTATTTAATGTATTCTTTATATATGATTTTCTCATTTTATCCATATCAGCATGTCTAACTTTAATAAGTGTTGGATTTTCAGGAAGTATTATATTAGTTCCTGGTATTTCTTCGTCAGGATTTCCAAATTTAACTTCAACCCCATTTTTCTTTGCAAAGGAAAGCTGAGCTAAAGGATGTTTCCCTGCGCCTGTATATTCAGTTTCTTGAACGACTATAATCTTATCTTCATCCATCTGCTGAGCGAGAGCAAAGGCAGCAGTAAGGGATGTATTCCCTGCAGGTCCTCTTTCCATTCCCTCAAGTTGTGACAGAGCTTCTGTTATATAGAAAACCTCTCCCTGCTTTACTAAAAGATAATCCTCCATGTATCTTAATGCCCTTGCTGCACTCCTTGGAACATCAGAATGATCAGGGTCTGTTGCATAGGGAACTCCAAAGCCTGTATGACCCGTTGTGAAGGATTTTCTATTAAAAGCTCTATCCGATGCCATATGAAGCCCGGTTAAATCAACACTAGCGCCAATTACCTTTGTATTTACAGCTCCAGCTTTAATAAGCCCTCTTGCCGTACCTGTTAGGTTACCGCCTCCTGCATGGGTTGCAACTACCACATCAGGATCACGTCCTATCATTTCCCTGCACTGAATGGCTATCTCATATCCTAAAGTTTCAACTCCAGCAATTCCAAAGGTAGAATAAAGGGAAGCATTAAAATATCCAGTTTCCTCAAGTATTCTAAGGAATGTATAAAAAAGCTCAGGGCCTACAGTTAGCTGTACAACCTCAGCGCCAAGACATTCACACTTTCTTTGCTTTTCAAGTATTTCAGGCTGACCAACCTTTCTTGAATCATAACATTCTTGAACTATTATACAATCTAAATTTCTCATGGCAGCCTGAGATGCAACTGCTGCCCCGTAATTTCCGCTTGTTGCAGCAACTACTCCCTTATATCCAAGCTTTTTTGCCATATACACAGAAACTGAAGCTCTTCTATCTTTAAAACTGCCTGAAGGGTTGCAGGCTTCATCCTTTACAAATATTCTCGCGCCTTTACCTTTAGGCGAAATCCTTCTAACAAGCTCTGTCAGGTTTTTAAGTTCTAAAAGAGGAGTATTGCCAACTCCAGTTTCCCTTTGAATTTTCATAACATCTGAAAGTCCAAAGCCTGTATCCCTCATCATTTTTTCATAGTCAAAAGCAATACCTCCGCTTTCATATATAGAGTAATCCATTCCAAGGGCTTTTTTCATTATTTCATTTTTTCTATTCATTACCGCATTAAAACTTAAATCCTTCATCATTTATTATCACCGCCCTTTAAAATGCCTCTTAACTGTATTCCAATATTTAAAAGTTCTGGAACATATTCTTCTCCAAACCCATATTCATACCTTGGATTTATTAAAACAAGTTCTCCCTTAACTTTTCTTCCTGTTAAAGTTGTAATTTCAACCTCATCATAAAGATTTGCATCGTGATTTAAAAATCCTTTAACCCAAAGTTCCAAGGGAACTTTTTTAGTATCCTCAGGAAGTTTTCCCGTTCTTTCCTCTGGTTTTAAAACAATTTGATGTATCTGCACCCAATCACCTTTTTTGGCATTAGACATTATATCACCTCTTTATATGATTCCTAACATCATCCATAAATGCATGTGGTATTGGGAGATCCTTCATAGTAACAAGGCCTGGCTTTGCATTTATTACATGAGGAATCATATTAACAGCTGTTGCTATAGTTCCTATCCCTCCAGGTGTTTCAGGCTTTATACAAAGGTTAAGATTTGGATCTCCTTCAATCCATATATAATCTCCCGTTTCGATGTTTTCAAGTTCTGGATGTATCTGCTGTGGATGTTCAAGAATAATTACTGGCTCTCCATTTTTTAGTCCATATCCGCAGTGTCTGCATCCTGCAACCATACCTGGCTCTACTACTACATCTTTTGTTTCTCTATGAACCTTTGATATAATCGGCTCTCTTGTCTGTTTTACCTCATCAATTTCAATTCCAAGAGCATCAGCTATCATTGGTATTGATTCTTCAAAACCAACATGTCCATAAATTGAACCATCCTCAATTCCCTTCATAAACTGCTCTGGAGTTGTACCAACACCTTGTTCAACCATAACTGTCTTTCCAAAAGGTGATAAGTCGTTAATTCTTGCTGCTCTTATCTTTTTTACACTTCTGCAGGCTGTAGATAAAGTTATTATTAAAGTATCAAGAACAAAACCTGGATTTACTCCCGTTCCAAGTATTGTAACTCCGTTTTCCTTTGCTAGTCTATCCATCTCTTTTGACATTTCAGGAGCAACCCTATAAGGATATGACATCTCTTCAGCAATAGTTATAACGTTCATCTTATTAGAAACTATAAGTTTAATAGGTTCAAATACTCCTTTAACAAAGGAATCTATTGAAAGTAAAACTACATCTGCCTTTGTTTCCTTTAAAACTTTTTCTGCATTATTTGAAACCTTTACATTTATTTTTCTTCCTATTCCAAGATAATCTCCAAGATCCATTCCCTCTTCTTTAGGATTTTTTATTATACCTCCTACAATTTCAAAGCCTTCTTTCTCCAAAATCATTTTTGCCATTCCTCCGCCCATGTTGCCAATACCCCAAAGTATTACTTTAATCTTATCCATATATTAACACCTCCAAAAATAAATTTATATAATATTAACTAGCAAATATCATGCCATTATTTCCATAAAAATTTTTAAATATTAATTTATATATATACATTTTTTTAAAATCAATTGTATTTTTATTCTCAATTTTAATATTTTAAATATAATTTTTAACATTTGCTGCAATTTTTTTTGCAGTATTCCATATGAATATATAATTGAAAATACAAAAAAATTGCATTAATATGCTATTTTTTTTGCATATTAGTGCAATTTTTTTGTCATATCTTTATATTATACCTTTTTATTTTTTGTTGCAATGTCTGCCTTTTAATTTTTAAAAGTTTTGATGTCCTAGATATATTATTTTCACACTTTTTAAGTGCTTCTTCTATTATCTTTTTTTCCACTTCATCAATAAATTCATCAAGAGAAATATCATAGGAATACTTATTTACATTAAAAATGTTATTATCCCTTATATCTAAAAAAATCGTGTCCTGTATTTGAGATGTAAAATGTTCCTTTTGTAGTATGTGTCCTGAAACCATGTTCATAGCACCTTCGATATAGTTTTTAAGTTCTCTTACATTTCCCGGCCAATCATAGGACATAAAAGCATCATAAACTTCCCTTGAGACGTCCCAAACATCCTTAGAAAACTTGTCATTATATTTTTTTATAAATTCTTTAATAAATAAAGGTATATCTTCCTTTCTATCCCTTAATGCGGGTATTGTAATATTAATAACACTAAGCCTGTAGTATAAATCCTTTCTTAAACTTCCTTTTACTATTGCTGTATAGGGATCTTCATTTGTAGTAGCAATTATTCTAACATCAATTGGTATATCCTTTACATCTCCAACCCTTCTTATATATCCTTCCTGAAGAACCCTTAAAAGTTTTGCCTGAAGGGATATACTCATAGAATTAATTTCATCCAAAAGAAGAGTCCCTCCATTTGCCTGTTCAAATAGTCCAATTCTATCAACAGCACCAGTAAAACTTCCTTTAATTGTTCCAAAGAGTATGCTCTCAAGAAGTCCCTCAGGAAGTGCAGCACAATTAAGTGCAACAAAAGGTTTTGAAGCTCTTTCGCTTTCATTATGAATACATCTTGATAAAACTTCTTTTCCTGTCCCAGTTTCACCATATATTAAAACTGTTGATGAAGAAGTAGCTGCTTTTTTAGCCATTTCAACGCACTTTAAAAACTTGGGACTACACCCTGTTATACTATCGAAACTGTATTCTTTATCACCTTTAATCTCGCTTTTACTTTTTCCAGTAAGAAATATTATTCTATCATAAAGTTCTTTAACCTTTGTAAAATCCTTTGATATTTCAACTGCTCCAACAATTTCATCATGCACTTTAATAGGAAATGTTACATTCACAGCTGTTATATTATGACCTTTCTTGTTAACATAGCTTTGATATCTCTCTCCTATAGGTTCTCCATTTTTTAATACATTACATAATGTACTTGTATTTTCATTAAGGCTCGGAAAAAGCTCCAGTATCTTTTTACCTATAACCTCACTTCCTTCAAGTCCTTCAAGGGTTTCCATAGCTTTATTATATATAATCGTTTTACCTTCACTATCAATAACATGAACTCCCTCATTGATATTATTTAAAAGTATTTCAAGGATTTTGCCATAAAAATCCATAATTATCTCCTTTCGGATATAAAAACATCATTTAATCTTCTATATAATGTTAAATTATGCTATTGTTTTTAATAATTAAAGATATGAATATAGCATTGTAGTTTATTTTAAAGCCTAGTTAAAAAATATTTTTCAATTCTCTTCTAAGATAGTCTATTGCATACATTGCTGCTCTTTCTCTTATTCTCTGCCTATCCCCAGAAAAATTATATCTTGCCGTTTTAACATTTCCATCTATGCAAAGTCCTATATATACAAGACCAACTGGTTTTTCATCGCTTCCCCCATCTGGTCCTGCTATTCCCGTAGTTGAAATTCCAATTCTCGTATTTGAAGTTTTAGCAATACCTAATGCCATCTCTGCTGCAACCTCACTGCTTACAGCTCCATAACGTTCTAATGTTTCTTTTTTAACTTTAAGCCGACTTATTTTTGCTTCATTGCTGTAAGTTACAGCTCCTTCCATAAAAACCTTTGAAATTCCTGGGTAGTTTATAAGCTTTGCCGCCAAAAGTCCTCCAGTACAGGATTCTGCCGTTGATATAGTCATATTTTTATCTAATAACATCCTTACAACAACATTTTCAAGGGTATCATTATCTTCTCCATAAACATAATCTCCAAGACGATTTTTTATTTCTTCAGCTATAGGTTCAATAATCTTTTTAGCTTCAAACTCATCCTTACCCTTTGCTGTTATTCTAAGTATAGCTTCATTTTGTTTTGCATAGGGTGCAACTGTTGGATTTTTCATGTTCTCTATTAAATCTGAAACCTTCTCTGCCATAAGGCTCTCACCAATACCGAAAGTTCTTATAACCTTAGATACTATTATGCCATCTGTATACTTTTTAATAAAAGGAACAACATAATCTTCAAACATCGGTATCATCTCAAAGGGAGGTCCTGGAAGCATAATGAGCATTTTACCATTTTCATCTATTATACACCCTGGTGCAGTACCGTTTTTATTTGGAAGAATAACTGCACCTTCTGGAAAATAAGCCTGCTTTTCATTACTTTTTGCAAAATCTCTATTTGATTTTTTAAAATATCCCTTTATATTATTAAGCAAATCCTCATGTAAAATAAGCTTTTTTTCAAAATATTCCGATCCTATTTCCTTTGTTAAATCATCCTTTGTAGGTCCTAGGCCTCCTGTTGTTATAACAATATCTGCCCTATTAAAAGCTATATCATAGGCTTTTTTTAATCTTTCACTGTTATCTCCTACAACCGTTTGAAAATAAACATTTATACCTAAATCTGCAAGCCGTTTTGAAAGATACTGGGCATTAGTATTTAATATATCTCCAAGCAAAAGCTCAGTTCCAACCGATAATATTTCAGCTATCATTTTATCACCTCAAATTTTAACTTATATATCAAAATTCTATACATATTATACCATAACATATATCATAGAATTAATTTTTTTTAATTTAACTTTAACTGTTAATTCTAATTATCAATTTAACTTTGAATCGACATAGAAAAGTCTTTATTTTTATGTTATAATGTTTTGCGAGGTGATTCTTAATGGAAGAGAAAATTTTAGAAATTTTGATGAGCTTACAAAAAGATGTGAATTCTATGAAAGCAGATATGAATTCTTTAAAAGCAGATATGATCTCAGTAAAAAGCAATATTAGTTCTATGCAAAATACTTTAGATGAACACACGCATATATTAAAAGCATTAGAACATAGAACTGAAGTTATATCAGTAGAAGTTGAAAATCTAAAACACGATATGGCTGAAGTTAAAGGTGAGATTAAATCAATAAGAAAAGATTTAGCTCAAGTTGAACTCGTTACAGCAAATAACTGGTCAGATATAGCAAAATTAAAGGCTATAAGATAAATCTTTCTTTAAAGCTTTTTATAGAGATTTTTATGTGCATTAGAATAGAAAAAAGGAGCATCTTTATAAATATTATTGATGCTCCTTTAATTTTTATATCCTTACTATTTCCACATCCGAACAAAATATTTTTAAAAAATCCATATTGTAACGATTATATATTAAATCTTTCACAAGACCTGTAAACCAATTATCTGCAAAGGGACTTATAATAACCTCATCTAAAAAACTTTCTATATTTACTGCAACATCTATAAAGGGAAGTTCTTTATCATCAATAACAATTGCCCGTATTTCTCTTTCGTATTCATAAAATTTTGGCTTTAAAAGGAAGAAGTTCTTTAAGCTTTCTTTTCCTATATTGAATGAAGGAACATCTATTTTTAAATCACATTTATTATAATCAACATATTTTACTTTATAGAGTTTTGCGCCTGAATTAAACAAAGCTTTGTTTAGTTTTTCAACTGTAGTTTTTATTGCAACTCCATATTTTTTAGAATATATATGCCACATAGCATAGGATTCGTTTTGAAATATGCTCCAGCTGTTTACATAGATTTTTCTTTTATATTTATAAAAATCGCAACAATATTTTTCAAAACTCTTTGGTACTCTTCCTTCAAACTCATCTTCAAATTTGTCTGCTCTTGTAAAATGAAGGCTTTTATATTCTAAAAAACCTAAAAGCTCAGGAAAATCCATATATTTACAAATAACTTCATTTGAATCTGGGAAAAACTCTTTAAATTTTTCATATTCTTTTTTCATAAAATTATTTCACCTTAAAATCATAGCTTGTTTCTTATCATTTTTACTGCTTCACTAATCTCTATTATATTTTGCACACCTGTTCTCATGTTTTTCAATGAAACCATTCCTCTTTGTAGCTCATCCTCACCAATTAAAATTACATATGGAATATTAAGCTTATCCCCATAGGCAAATTTCTTTCCTATTTTAGCATCTTCATAATAAATTTCACATACAATACCTTCACTTCTTAATGTATTAGCAATTTCTATAGAATAATCAAGAGTTTCTCCCATAGGAATAACAAGTACCTCAGACAAAGTTGATGAAGCATTTTCTCCTATTATTTCAGCTTCCCTAAGCTGATAGAAAAGCCTTGTTAACCCTATGGATATGCCAACACCTGGAAGTTTCTGATCCGTATAAAATTCAGCAAGATTATCATATCTTCCTCCTGAACATACGCTCCCTATTTGAGGATAATTATTAAGTATAGTTTCATATACTGTACCTGTATAATAATCAAGCCCCCTTGCTATAGTCAAATCGATTATAAAATTCTTTTCTGGAACTTTAAAACATCTAATATAATGAACAACTTTATTTAGTTCATCAAGCCCTGTATTAAATTGTTCATTTTCTATGTTGAGTTCTTTAAGCTTTAACAATACATCATCATTAGATCCTTTAACTCCTATAAACTCCATTATCCTATCTATTGAATTTTTTTCAATTTCTATTTCCTCGAGCTCTTTTACCACCGCATCACAACCTATTTTTTCAATCTTATCTATTATTCTTAATACTTCTACCTTCTTATCTACTTTAATAGATTCAAAAAAACCATTAAGAACTTTTCTGTTATTTATATGTATAGTAAAATCCTCAAATCCTAAATCTTTAAAGGTTGAATATATTATGCTTGGAATCTCTGCATCGTTTATAATACTAAGTTTTTCATTTCCTATTATATCTATATCACATTGATAAAATTCCCTAAAACGTCCTTTTTGATTTCTTTCTCCTCTGTAAACCTTACCAATATGGTATCTTCTAAAAGGAAAATTCAGCTCTGAAAAATGCTGTGCTACATATCGCGCAAGAGGAACTGTCAAATCAAATCGTAAAGATAAATCCGTATCTCCTTTTGTAAATCTATATATCTGCTTTTCGGTTTCTCCTCCTCCCTTTGCAAGAAGAACCTCAGATTTTTCAATAAGCGGAGTATCAAGTGGAACAAATCCATATTTTTCATAATTTTTTCTTATAGTATCCATCATTTTATTAAATAATATCTGATCTTTAGGCAAAAGTTCCATAAAACCTGGAAGGATAGAGGGTTTTACTTTTTGATTCTTCATTTTTTCTCCTCCTATTAAAATTTAATAATATCCAACTTCGCATTATCAAATCCCATAATTACTCTATCAGCTTTATGCAGTATATCTAAAGAGCCTACGCCGACAGCGTACATTCCTGCATTTTTAGCTGCCTCAATTCCAGCTTCTGCATCTTCAAAAACCACACAGTCCTTTGGTTCAAGGTTTAATTCCTTTGCTGCAAGCAAAAACACTTCTGGATCCGGTTTTGCTTTTTTTACTTTATTGCCATCGATAACAGCATCAAAATAATCTAATATTTTAAGATTATTCAATATAATCATCGCATTTTTGCTTGCAGAACCAAGGGCTGTTTTAATTCCTTTTTCTTTAAGAGATTTTATAAAGTTTTCTACCCCGGGAAGAATTTCAGATTTATCCATTTTAGATATATATTCAACATACCAGTTATTCTTTTTCTCGGCAAGCTTTACCTTAGTTTTATCATCAAAGTTAAGTCCTCCAACCTCAAGAAGTATTTCAAGGGACTTCATTCGACTTACGCCCTTTAATCTTTCATTGTCTTTAATTGTAAATTCAAATCCAAGTTCAGCTGCAAGTCTTTTCCATGCAAGATAATGATATTTTGCAGTATCAACTATAACTCCATCCAAATCAAAAATACATCCTTTAACTGACATAACTAACCTCCAGATATAAAATAGATAATAAAAATGCCAAAATCATCAAATAAACTATAACATAAACATATATATATCTCAATCTTTATTCTTTACATATCTACATAGGTACCTATATTCTTTTCCAAGGCTTTATTATATATTTTATAAGCCGTCACTATATCCATAACCGATATGCCGACTGTTTTATATATTGTAATATCTTCATTAGCTCTTCTTCCTTTAATTTTCCCTGTAATTAGCTCTCCAATTTCACCATTTATTCTATCCTCTTTAATAAGTCCCTTTGTAAGAGGTATTAATATATCCCCAGCCTCAGATAAAACCGCTTCCTTTGAATCCACATATAAACCCTCTGCCTTTGAAACTATGTATTCATCAAGCTCTTGCATATTTGGAGTATAGGAACCTACTCCATTAATATGTGCTCCTTTTTTAACTTTTTTCCCATCAAATACTGGATTTTTTGAAGTTGTAACTGCAGTAATAATATCCGCATCGCAAACCGCTTCATCTGAAGTTTTAACAGGTGTTATCTTTGCGCCATAATTTTTAAATTCCCTTCGTACATTTTCAGCAAACTCACAGCATTTATCATAATCAAGGCTAAAAACTCTTACCTCATCAAGCTCTCTTACACAAAGCATAGCCTCAAGCTGGCATCTTGCCTGTCCTCCTGTACCTATAAGAGCACCTATTTTAGAATCTTTATTTGATAGTATATCAGTTGCAGCGCCAGAACCCGCACCTGTTCTTAGCTGAGTTAAATATGTTCCATCCATTATGCAGCAGACATCACCCGTAGTACCATCTAAAAGTATCATCTTTGCAGGAACTGCTGGAAGATTTTTTTCAACATTTTTAGGAAAAACGCTAACTATTTTTATTCCTAAACTGTCTAAATCATCAACATATCCTGGCATAAACAAAGACTGTCCTTGAAATTTAGGAATATCTATATTTATTCTTAAAGGAACAACGCTCTTCCCTTCAGAATAGAATTTGAAAGCAGTTTTTACTGCATTTATTGCATCTCTCATACTAAAAACTTTTTGTATATCTTCTTTAGTTAAAAGTAACATTCTATCCCTCCATTTTTAAATATATCTACATTATAAAACCTTTTTTTATTTTTATGCAATAATTTATTACTTTAATCAATTATAGCATAACAAAAGCCCATAAACTTAAAAAATAATGAACTTTAAGTTTATGAGCCTTTATCAACTTTAAATTATTTAAAATATTCAACCCCTGCCTCAAAAATCCTTTGATCCTTCTCAAAAGGAATATTCTTTAAAGTATACAAACCTATTCTTTCAGAATGTCCCATCTTCCCAAATATTCTTCCGTCAGGGCTTGTAATACCTTCAATTGCAAAGGAGGAACCATTTGGGTTAAAGGATATATCATAGGTCGGATTGCCGTCAAAATCAACATATTGTGTTGCTACTTGACCATTTTTAAATAAATTTTCTATTATATGATTATTTGCCGTAAACCTTCCCTCTCCATGGGATATTGGTATAGCATAAACATCTCCAACCTTTACATTATTAAGCCACGGAGACTTGTTAGATACTATTTTTGTCAAGGCTATCTTAGACATATGCCTGCCTATTTCATTATAAGTTAAAGTAGGGCTGTCATCTTCCATATCCCTTATCTCTCCAAAGGGTAAAAGTCCAAGTTTAATTAAAGCTTGAAAACCATTGCATATTCCTAGGATTAATCCGTCTTTATTTTTTATAAAATCCATAACTTCATATTTAATTTTAGGATTTCTAAATACTGTTGCAATAAATTTTCCTGAACCGTCTGGCTCATCCCCTGCGCTAAATCCTCCAGGAATCATCATTATTTGAGATTTTTTTATGTTTTTTACTATTTCATCAACCGAACTTTCAATATCTTTAGACGTAAGATTTCTAAAAACAGAAATATTAACCTTTGCACCTGCCCTTTCAAAAGCCGCTGCACTATCGTATTCACAATTGGTTCCAGGAAACACAGGAATAAAAACCTCTGGTCTTGCAAATTTTAAAACCGAATGTTTTTTATAGTTAAATTTAGCTAATGGAGTTAGAGGAACTCTTTTATCGTTTTTTATTTTGGTATGAAATACCTTTTCCAATGGTTTTTCCCAAGATTTAATGCAGTCATCTAATGAAATAAAAACATCTTTTATCTTAATAAAGGCTTCCGACAATGTCTGTCCTATAACTTTATATTCTACGCCTTCAAAATCTCTTTCTATATCGCAGTTATCCTTCATTTCTACTATCAAGGAACCTATAGCCGGCATAAATATTTTATCAATTTCTGCTTTATCTGAAAATTCAAATCCTATCCTATTGCCAAAGCTCATCTTGCTTATAGCCTCAGCTACCCCTCCATATCTTACAGTATGGGCAGATATTATTTTACCTTCTTTTATTAATTTTGTAATCCTAGAATAATTTTTTATAAGAATATCAAAACGAGGCATATCAAATTCATCTCGTAGCATTTCAACAAATACAACCTTGCTTCCTGCTTTTTTAAATTCAGGGGATATAACATCTTTAGCATCGCAAACATCAACTGCAAAAGCAACAAGGGTTGGAGGAACATCAAATTCTTTAAAGCTTCCCGACATACTGTCTTTACCACCTATTGCTGGTATTTTAAGCATCTTTTGAGTATAAAAAGCTCCTAAAAGGGCACTAAAGGGCTTTCCCCATCTTTTAGGTTCATTTCTTAATTTTTCAAAGTATTCTTGAAGAGTTAATCTTATGCTACTGTAATCTCCTCCCATTGCAACAATTTTTGCTACCGCTTCAATTATAGCATAAACTCCTCCATGAAAAGGACTCCACTTTGCTAGTTTTGGCTCATATCCATAGGTCATTAATGTGCAGGTTGTAGTATCTGCAAAAGGGATTTTAGCTGCTATGCCTTCAGTAGAGGTTAATTGATATTTGCCTCCAAAAGGCATGAGTACAGTTGAAGAGCCTATTGTACTGTCAAACATTTCAATAAGCCCTCTCTTGCTACATACCGATAAATCTTCAAGATTTAAAAGCCATCTTTCCTTTAAATTTTTATCGCTATGAAATTCTCTTTTAAAGAAATTACTATCTTTAAAAGGCATAGAAACAAAAGCATCAGAAGTTTGTTTTACTCCATTTGTATCAAGAAAATCCCTTGATATATCAACGATGTATTTGCCTCTCCATTTCATCTTAAGCCTTCTATCTTCAGTTATATGTGCTACAACAGAAGCCTCCAGGTTTTCCTCTCTTGCATATTTTATAAATTCTTCTGCATCATCCTTTGATACAACAACTGCCATTCTTTCTTGAGATTCAGATATAGCAAGCTCCGTGCCATCAAGTCCTTCATATTTTTTAGGAACAGCATCAAGGTCAATATCAAGCCCTTCCGAGAGCTCCCCTATTGCAACTGAAACTCCTCCTGCTCCAAAGTCATTACACCTTTTTATCATAAGGCTTACCTTTGGATTTCTAAAAAGTCTTTGAAGCTTTCTCTCTTCAACAGCATTACCCTTTTGAACCTCAGCACCGCATTTAATTATAGATTCTTCATCATGTTCCTTTGAAGAACCCGTAGCACCTCCACATCCATCTCTTCCTGTTCTACCACCAACTAATATCACTACATCCCCAAAAGAAGGCTTTTTTCTAATTACATTTTTCTTTGGAACTGCTCCAATAACTGCCCCTATTTCCATCCTCTTTGCAACAAAACCTTCATCATAAACCTCATCAACAAATCCGGTTGCAAGCCCTATCTGATTTCCATAGGAGCTATAACCCCTTGCCGCCTCCCTTGTTATTTTTATCTGAGGAAGTTTTTGAGGAAGAGTATCTTCTATCTTTGTTCTCGGATCACCACTTCCCGTAATTCTCATAGCCTGATATACATAGGCTCTTCCAGAAAGAGGATCCCTTATTGCACCTCCAAGGCACGTTGCAGCTCCTCCAAAAGGTTCAATCTCAGTAGGATGGTTATGGGTTTCATTTTTAAACATAACCAGCCACTCTTCAGTCATTCCGTCCACATCTACATCGACAACAATGCTGCATGCATTAATTTCATCCGATATATCAAGGTCACTCAATAATCCCTTTTTCTTTAGGGCCTTCATGGCTAATGTGGCTATATCCATGAGGCATACATCCTTATCCCGGTCGCCGTAAACATATTTTCTGGAGTCCAAATAGTTCGTATAAGCTGATTTTATAGGCTCTGAGTATGGCCCTTGTTCAATTTCAACCTCTTTTATCTCTGTTAAGAAAGTAGTATGACGGCAGTGATCCGACCAGTACGTATCGATTACCTTTATTTCGGTAATTGTGGGATCTCTTTTTTCTGTGTCCTTAAAGTAGGTTTGACAGAATTTAAGGTCTTCCAGGGACATGGCAAATCCCATCTCATTCATAAATGCTTCCAAACCCTCATAGGACAACTGTATAAATCCATCAAGGACTTTCACATCTTCAGGAACAGTCACCTCAACATCCAAAGTACCGGGCTTGTCTAACTTAGCTTCCTGGCTCTCAACAGGGTTGATGCAGTAACTCTTGATTTTGGCATATTCATCCTCGGATATTTCACCCCGGAGCACAATTAACTTGGCAACCTTGGTATCAGGCCGTTCACCCTCGGTAAGTATCTGTATACA
>JAOADY010000078.1 GCA_026417075.1 Caloramator sp. | reverse complement strand
TATGGCATCTTGGGCATGAAAGATTATTGATTAATTTGCACATAATTTCATCTCTCCTTTGGAGGTGTTTTATTGTTGGTTATATTTAAGATAACTCAAAGGGGAGATGAAATTCAAATATCATATAACTTAACAAAACTTAATATTATAAATGGAGGGTATGTTATGAGAAAATATATTTTTATTGCCTTCGGTGGAGCAACTGGAGCGATTTTAAGATTTATAATAAAGAGTATACAGATACATAATTATAATGGAAATATTCCATTAAACACCCTTATTATTAATGTCGCTGGAAGTTTTCTATTATCTATGATTTTAACCATTGCCCTTGAAGTTTGGGAACTGGATATAGATTTAAGGCTTGGAATTGCAACAGGATTTTTAGGAGCCTTTACTACATTTTCAACTCTTTGCAAGGAAACCGTTATATTAATGCAGAAAGGATTTTATTTTTCAGCACTATCCTACGTAACTATATCGGTTATACTTGGACTTTTCTTTGCATATTTTGGAATAATACTTGCAAGAGAAGTGATATCAAAGATAGTTAAAGATGAAAACAATACAGAATATGAAGGGGAGATGGAATGATGGAATATTTACTTCTTGGAATAGGAGGAGCATTAGGAAGTATTACAAGATATAAACTTGGGAAAATAATAACTGAAAAATCTAATACATCCTATCCAATAGGAACTTTTATAATAAATATTACTGGTGCGGTGCTTTTAGGTATTCTTAGCAGTATAAACGCAAATAAAAATGTGTATATATTATTAGGAGACGGCTTTTTAGGGGCATATACTACATTTTCAACCTTTATGTATGAAGGGTTCAATTTATTTCAAGAAAACGAAAAAATGAATGCTTTTGTTTATATATTATCAACCTTGATTTTAGGAATTATAGGTTATACAATAGGTTTGAGGATAGGAATTTTATTTATATAAAAGCATATAATTAATAAAGTCCATTAAGCTGTAAAAATATATTTTGAATTTAAAATCAGGAGGATAAATATGGATATTAATAAAAAATGTAAACTCCTAAAAATCTACATAAGTGAAGATACAAAATATAAAGGACATAACCTTTATCATGCTCTTGTATTAAAACTAAAGGAAATTGGAATGGCGGGGGTTACAGTAACAAGAGGGATTGAAGGCTATGGCCAGGGAAGATATCTTCATACAGCAAGGGTTATGGACTTATCATTAAGTCTTCCTATTATAATCGAGGTTGTTGATAATGTTGAAAACATAGAGAAGGCACTTCCTATTGTAAAAGAAATGGTTAATGAAGGTCTTGTATTTATTACTGATGTTGAAGTTTTAAAATATGGTAAGAGTGAAAATAAAGATTAATAAAAGCCCATAATATTGCATAAAAAGGTTTATATGCAATATTATGGGCTTAATTTTTTATAAAATTTACAAAGTTATCAACAACTAATAATATTATAAAGGTTGTTTTTTAAAGTTATCACCAGAGTTATTCACATTATCCACAGGAAATCATCCACAATACAAATTATTGTATATAAATTAGTTGTATATAATTATATAATGATTTGTAAAAAAGATTAATATATTATAGAGATTTTATAAATTTACTAATAGTAGTTGTAAAGCAAAAGATTTATGTATAAAAATCTAATATTATTAATTATTGATGAGTTTAGATTTAAAATAATAGTTTGACAATTCAGAAGAAAAGCATTATAATAATAGTGTGCAAACGATTGCATGAATATAAAAATTAAGGGGGAAAACCTATGAAGGGAATTAAAAAAATTTTTTCATTAGTATGTATTGCTGTTTTAATTAGCGGTATTTTTGTAGGTTGTGGGAAGAAAAATGAAACTTCAACAACAAATCAATCATCAGAAACAAAAAAATCTAAAAATTTAATAGTATGGTCACATCTTACAGAGAAGGAAGTTGCAGAAGTAAATAAAATAGCTCAGGAATGGGCAAAAAAGACAGGTAACACTGTTAAAGTGCAGGTAGATAAGGGAGATTTTCAAGCGTATCTTCAGGCTGCAAACAGTAGCAAAGCTCCAGATATAATGTTCGGTATAGCTCATGATAATCTTGGAACTTTCCAAAAAGCACAACTTCTTGCAGAAGTTCCATCAGATGTAGTAGATAAAAGCAAATATGTACCAATGGCACTAGATGCTGTATCATATGGTGGAAAATTATTTGGTATTCCTCTTTCTATGGAAACATATGCTTTGTTTTATAATACAGACAAAATCAAAACGCCTCCAGCTACAATGGATGAACTTATAGCAGATGGTCAAAAGAATGGATTTCAATATGATATAAATAACTTCTACTTTACATATGCTTTTATTGCGGCAAATGGAGGATATGTATTTAAAAACAATGGAGGAGCCCTTGATCCTAATGATATAGGGCTTGGAAATGAAGGAGCAGTAAAAGGATATCAAATGCTTGCTGATTTTATACAAAAATATAAATTTATGCCTGCAACATTAAAGGGAGATGATGCAAAGGCGGCCTTCCAGAAGGGCAAGACAGCTTTATATATAAGCGGACCTTGGGATGTTCAAGGATTTAAAGAGGCAGGAGTTAAATTTTCAGTTGCACCTCTTCCAAAGACAAATGGACAGCCAACACCTTCCTTTGTTGGAATTCAGGCAGCCTTTGTAAATGCTAATTCAAAGAACCAAGCAGAAGCCTGGGATTTAATGAAATACTTAGTGGAGAACACACCAATGCCATTATTAAAAACAGGTAATAGAATTCCGGTTTTAAACGCTGAACTTGAAAAAGATGAAATTAAGAATAATAATATAATATCGGCCTTCGCAGAACAAGCAAAATATGGTACACCAATGCCAAATATTCCTGAAATGGCAGCTGTATGGAAACCTGCAGGAGACAATTTAACTCTTCTTACAGCAGGAAAATCAAAGCCTGATGCAGTTGCAAAGAATATAGTTGAACAGGTAAAACAGGGAATTGCGCAACAGCAAAAATAAATAAAGGCAACTAATAAGGAGAGGGCTAAAACCCTCTCTTTTAATAAAAATAATATTGATAAAAATAAAAGGTGCATATATTTTATTTAATAAAAGCAAGTGCCTTGGGAGGAAAAAATGAAAAGCAAAGATAACAGAACAAGAAAAAAAATATATGATATTTCAAGACCTTTTATATATCAGTCACCAGCTCTAATATCAATTTTATTACTTCAAGTAATACCAATAATAATGACCTTTTATTATGCTTTTACAAATTATAATATAAATCATCTTAAAAATTATAAATTTGTTGGTTTTTCAAATTTCGTTGATATAATTAATGGCCCTTTTAAAGAGATTTTTTTACCTGTTTTATGTTGGACAGTTGTATTTGCTTTTATATCTACCTTTGGATGTTTTATACTAGGGCTTATAATTGCTTTATTATTAAATAATCCGAACATGAAGGAATCAGCTTTATATAAAGGGCTTTTAATAATACCTTGGGCAATTCCAGGAACAATTGCAACTCTTGCATGGCAGGGACTTTTAAACGAAACCTATGGAGGAATAAACTTAATTTTAATGAAATTCCATATTATTTCAAGTCCAATACCTTGGTTTACAGAACCGTTGTGGGCAAGAATCGGTATTTTAATAGTTAATCTCTGGCTTGGATTTCCTTATATGATGAACATCTGCATAGGTACCTTATCTCAGATACCAGATAATTTTTACGAAGCTGCTGATATAGAAGGGGCAAGTGGGTGGCAAAAATTCACAAAGATAACGTTACCATCTATAATGAATACTTCTTTACCTCTTATTATTTCTTCCTTTGCATATAATTTTAATAATTTTGGAGCCGCATATCTTATTACAGGAGGACTTCCAGCAAAGGCTGGTTCACAATATGCGGGTTATACTGATATTTTGATTTCTTCTACCTATAAGCTTGCTATGCAGTACAATTTATATAATGTAGGCTCAGCTTTATCAATATTAATTTTTGCTATCGTTGGTACGCTTAGCTTTATCAATTTAAGGCTTACAGGTGCATTTAAGGAGGTAAACTGATGGAAAGGTCAATTAATTCTTCTAAACAGGATGTAAAATTAATTTATAAAAAGAAATTAAATTTTAAAGAGATAAGAAATCTATGGCTTCAAAGGATTGCACTTTGGGTAATAATAGTCATTGTACTCTTTCCTATAGTTACTGTTATTTCCGCATCTATGGCAAAGGGAGATGCTTTTTATCAAGGTAGCATATTTCCACAGATATGGAGTTTAGAAAATTATTCTAAGGTTTTAAAAGAAACAGATTTTAAAATATGGGTTAAAAATAGCATGATAGTATGCTTTAGCGTTGCTATACTTCAGCTTTTAATGACAACAACAGCAGGGTACTCATTTTCAAGAATGAAATTTAAAGGAAGAAAGACAGAACTTTTAGTTCTTTTAATACTTCAGATGTTCCCAGGTATTATGACTGTTTCGGCGATCCTTGGAGTAGCCTATAAACTTGGATTTATGGATCAGCTTTGGGCTCTTATATTGGTATGTGCGGGAGGAAGTGCATATAATATATGGCTCTTTAAAGGTTTTATAGACGGGATTCCAGTATCTCTCGATGAAGCAGCTATGGTAGATGGAGCAAGCCATTGGCAGATATTCAGCAAGATAATTCTTCCTCTTTCAAGATCCATGCTTGCAGTAACGTTTTTGTTCAGCTTTATAGGTATATATGGTGAATTTGTATTTACAAGTGCTCTAATAAAAGACAATTCACTATATACAGTAGCCATAGGACTTCAAACCTTTATAAATAATAAATTTTCAACGAATTGGACACAATTTTCAGCTGCATCTATAATGGCATCTTTGCCTATTGTAATTGTTTTTATGTTTTTACAAAAATTCATAACAAAGGGATTAGTTGCTGGAGCGCTAAAAGAATAAAATATAGGGGAGCAGAATATGAATTTACATGCAATATATCATATAACAGATGTGCCTTATGCTTATGCTTATGCTGAAAATGAGAACAATTTATTTATAATGATAAGAACAGCAAAAAAGGATGTAAAGGGTTGCAGATTATTTTATAAAGACAGATATGATTGGAAAAATCCATTTAAAGTTAAAAATATGGAATTAAAAAACAGGGATAATTTATTTGACTATTTTGAAGCTGTTGTTAATCTTGAAAAAAATAGATATAGATATTTTTTTGAATTAAAGGGTTCAGATGGAGAAATTTTATACTATAATGAAAGAGGTTTTCATGAAAAATCGGTATCTGAAGCTGGGGCCTTTGAATTTCCATATATAGCCTCAGCAGATGTTTATGACTCTCCCTCTTGGGCACGGGAAGGAATAGTATATCAGATATTTCCAGATAGATTTTGCAATGGAAATAAAAGCAACGACCCATTAGGGGTAAAATCATGGGGTGATGATGTAACTACTGAAACTATGTTCGGAGGCGATTTAGAAGGGATAATAAATAAGCTCGATTATCTTAAGGAACTTGGCATTACAATAATATATTTAACGCCTGTGTTTTTATCAACAACCAATCACAAGTACAATACCTGTGATTATTATAAAATAGATCCTCATTTTGGAGATATCGATACAGCAAAAAGGCTCGTTGAACAGGCTCATAATAGGGGAATTAAGATAATATTTGATGCGGTATTTAATCATTCAGGGAGCGATTTTTTTGCATTTTTAGATGTGCTTAAAAATCAAGAAAAATCTAAATATAAGGACTGGTATTTTATAAAGGAATTTCCTGTATCTATTGAAAGGATAAATTATGAAACCTTTGCAGACGATGTTTCTACAATGCCAAAGTTAAATACAAGCAACCCTGATGTTAGAGAGTATTTACTTGGTGTTTGTGAATTTTGGATAAAAGAAGTTGGAATAGATGGATGGAGATTAGATGTATGTGATGAAGTAGATCACTTTTTTTGGAGAGAATTCAGAAAAAAAGTAAAGGCTGCAAATAAGGAAGCTTTTATTATAGGGGAAATATGCCATGAAGCAGCATCTTTTCTTAAAGGAGAACAGTTAGACAGTATAATGAATTATCCTTTTAGAGATGTTATGGTGGATTATTTTGCTAAAAGAAAGATAGCTGCAGATGAAATGATAAATGAACTTTCTTCTAAAAGAGCACTTTATATGAAAAAAATTAATATGAATATGTTAAATCTTCTAGGGAGCCATGATAGGGCAAGATTTTTAACAGAGTGCGATAATCATGTTGAAAGATTGAAGCTTGCTGCTGCTTTTCAGTATACATATATAGGAATACCCTATATATATTACGGCGATGAGGTAGGACTTTCTGGAGGACATGACCCAGAATGCAGAAAATGTATGGAATGGGATGAAGATAGGCAAAATAAAGACCTTTTAAATTACTATAAAACTTTAAATAAAATAAGAAAAGAAAATAAGGTGCTTATTTATGGAGATTTTATAAATGTATATAGTCAGGAAAGTATTACTGCATTTAAGAGGGTAAACAATGAAGATGAAATTTTAGTAATGCTAAACAACTGCGATGAAGAGAATGTTTTAAGGTCGGAGGGTATTAAAGGGGAGTATATAAATCTTTTAACTGGTGAGAGAATAAATATATCTGATAGCATTATATTAAAGCCTAACGATATTAATATATTAAAATTATGCCATAAATAAAGCTTATTAATAAAATTAAGGGCTGTATCAATATAAAAATTGTTTTTATATTGATACAGCCCTATTTATGCAGTTATTTATATTTCAAAATAAATTCTTTTTTATTTTTTAATCCTTTATAAATTAAATTTATATTTGTATTTTGTGTTTCAGCATTGATGCTTTTTATTTCATAGAGGTTATATTCTCCTCTTTTATAATTCAAACTTATTCCATCATCTTCATAGTATAAAATCTTACCTTTGCCTTTAAATATTTCAAGGGTTACAGGTACATCTTTTTCTCCAATATAGTTAATGTGCTCATCAAATATAGGAATTATGCTTCCTTCTTTAATAAATACTAGAATTTCATCGAGGGCGACAGGGATATTATAGAAGTTGTTTCCTTCAAATTTTTCATTTGTAAAATAGTTATACCATATTCCTTCTGGAAGATATACATTTTTCTGTCTTTCATTTTCATATAATACAGGAGCTATTAGCATATTATCTCCAAACATAAACTGAGAATATATGTCCAAAACGTTTATATCATCAGGATATTCCATAACCATAGGTCTGAATACAGGAATTCCTTCTTTATAGGATTTATAATACATATTATATATATAGGGAATAAAACGGTATCTTAAATTAATAGCCTTTTCTGCAACTTTTTCAGCTCTTTTACTAAAACTCCAGGGCTCTTGCCTTCTTGTATATATTGCTGAGTGATTTCTAAAAATAGGTAAAAAGGTACCAAGTTGCATCCACCTTATAAAAAGCTCTTCATTGCAATTTCCACCAAAGCCTCCAACATCATTTCCAACGAAGCTAAAACCTGATATACCAAGATTGCAGTTCATAGGTATAGACATTCTTAAATGTTCCCAAGTACTTTGATTATCACCGGTCCAAATAGAAGAATATCTTTGGCCTCCTGCAAAGGTAGCCCTTGTCATGCTAAAAGATCTTATATTTTCCTTTAATTCTTCTTGAGCTTCCTTTGAACATCTGCTCATTTCCATACCATAAAGGTTGTGAAATTCTTTATGTTCAATTGTCCCCTTGTTGCTGTTATGGAGACATTCTTCGGGCATTGTTTTATATTCATTATCAAAAACAGCAGGTTCATTCATATCGTTCCATATACCATCTATTCCAAGAGAAATAAAATCTTTTAATTCTTTTTTCCACCATTCTCTTGCCTTATAATTTGAAAAATCCGGGAATACGCTTTTGCCTGCCCAAACCTCTCCAACGTATAATTCACCATCGGATTTTTTAACATAACAATCTTCTTTAAGACCGTTTAAATAAGTACTGTATTCCTCTTCTATTTTAACCCCCGGATCGAGTATCGTTACAACTTTAAAACCTTTCTCATGCAGATTTTTCAGCATATCTTCAGGAGCAGGAAATTTAATTCCATCGAAGGTCATTACTTTAAAGCTGTCCATGTAGTGTATATCGCAGTATAAACAATCGCAGGGGATATTTTTCTTTCTAAATGTATCGGCAATATTTTCAAGTTCTCCCCTTGAGGAGTAACTATATCTGCATTGCTGATATCCAAGAGTCCATAAAGGAGGCATATCCATAACGCCTGTTAAAATACTGTATTTTGAAACCACATCTTTAATAGTGTTCCCGGGAATAAAATAATATTGAATTTGTCCTCCTTCAGCACCAAAGAAAATTCTTTCACGATTTTCTTTCCCCATATCAAAATAGCTTCTATAACTGTTATCAAAATATATGCCGTAATAATAATTATTTTTCATAGTAGCAGGTTTTACTCCTATATAAAAAGGAATTGTTTTATATAAAAGAGGAGTATTATCATCATGAGCAGGATCATCGGTGTTGAAGTTTTCCATATACTGCCCCTTTTTATTTAAAGAACCGGACTTTTCGCCAAAACCATAATAGGCTGTGCAATCGTTTGCCTTAGATACAAAAATTTTTTTATCTTTTTTCCCAACGGGATTATAATCCTGATTTATAATTTTTCCATCCTTTGATAAGAAGGATATTTTTAAACTATTTTTCTCTATTAAAGTATCAACAGCATCTCCATATATTATAATGTTTTTTTCGTCTTCTTTTATAGTTGGAGGAATTATTTTAAGGCAGTTATGTATAGCATTAGTATCAATGCTTGTTTCGTCCTTTTCTCCTATAAAGATTTTTATTATGTCTTTTTCAAAGTATGTAATTTCAATTTTTCCACCAGAAAATATTACTTTTACAGTATTTTCTTCTAAAAAATATTTTTGATAATTGCTTATAAAATATGATGGTTCATATTTTACGTTTAATGTTTCTTTGTGATTTAGCATAAATTTCACTCCTTTAACTGATATAAATTTTAAATAGGCTTGATATCATTTACAGTATATATTATTTTGAAATGCTTATCAATTTTAAAAATTCAAGTATTAATTACTTTTAAAATTTATTTTTATAATCAAATAAAAGCATTATAATATAATTTAGAGGTGATAGTGATGAATGGTATAATAGAAATATTAAGCGATACTAAACTTGATTACAAGCAGAAAAGAGCTGCACTTTCATCCTTTGCAGAAAATTCTCTTCCCTATGTTGATATAAGTGATAAAGCAAGAAAATATATGGAAGATGGAATAATCTGCAACTTGAATGAAGGAAATGCTCCTTATAGACCAAGGTACGTTTTGCCTGACTATAAAAAGTATTTTGAGAATGGAAGTAAGTATCTTAATATAAAAAAGCCTTCTGATATGTATGAGGCTGTAAATGCTCTTCTTATAATATATAATTACGTTCCGTCTATTACAGGTTATCCTGTATATTTAGGAAATATTGATGAACTTTTAGAGCCCTATTGTGATAGTGTATCTGAGAGAGAACTTGAAAATCTTCTTAAAATGTTTCTTATAAATATAGATAGAAATCTTCCTGATGCCTTTGTTCATGCTAATATTGGTCCAAAGGATACAAAGGTTGGAAGAATTATTTTAAACCTTGAAGAAACTTTAAAAGATGCCGTTCCTAATCTATCGTTAAAGTGCTCTAAGGACACACCGGATGATTTTATAAAACTTGCTATTAAAACATCCCTTGAAATTGGGAAAGCTTATTTTATAAATCATGATGAATTAGTAAAGGTTCTTGGTGAAAATTATGGTATAGCAAGCTGCTATAACGCCCTTAAAATAGGAGGAGGAAGTTTTACTTTAGTTAGGGTTAATCTTAAAGAGGTAGCAAAAATATCTAAAGATTATAATGATTTTATTGAAAGAGTTCTTCCAGATGTTATAAATTGTCAATGTGAGATAATAAATGAAAGGGCAAGGTTTATAGTAGAGAAAGCTAAGTTTTTTGAAAGTTCATTTTTAGCAAGAGAAGAGCTTATTAATATTAACAATTTTACTTCAATGGCTGGAATATTTGGATTATATGAATGTGTTGAGATTTTGAGCGGAATGAAAATGGGATTTGATAATATTGCCTATGAAATGGCAGAGAATATAATAAAAAGAGCCTATGAACTTGTAAAGGAGAAGGAAGGACTCTATTGCAATGGATATAGCGGAAAAATAGGATTTCATGCTCAATCGGGAATAGATAGCGATATAGATGTTTCAGCTGGGGTTAGGATAAAGACAGGATGTGAGCCTGAGATTTTTGAACAGATAAAGCTTGAAGGAAAGCTCCAAAAGTATTTTGATACGGGAGTTAGCGATATATATATATTCGACAAAACAGCAAAGAACAACTTGGAGGGGGTACTTACGATTATCAAAGGAGCCTTTAAAAATGGAATAAGGGAAATGACAATAAATACATCTGATTCTGAACTTATAAGGATTACAGGATATCTTGTAAAAAGAAGCGATATTGAAAAGTATGAAAAGGGAGAACCTTTAAGGGAAGGCACTGTAGCTCTTGGTGCAGACAGTATTAAAAACTGCGGGATTTTAGATAGAAAGGTTAGAGGCATATAATGGCTTATATAAATAAAATAATATTAAAAACCTTTATTGATGGGCCAGGAAGCAGGATGGCGGTATTTATGCAGGGGTGTAATTTAAGATGTAAATACTGCCATAACCCAGAAACATGGAATCTTTGTATACACTGTGGAGAATGTGTTAAAAATTGCAAAAAAGGAGCGCTTTTCTTTGAAGATGGAAAAGTAAAGTACAATAAGGATTTATGTGCTAAATGCGATGTCTGCATAAATGTATGTCCAAATAATTCTACACCAAAATATGAAATAATGTCTGCAGGGGATGTTTATAAAATAGCCTACTATAACAAGGATTTTCTCGATGGTATAACCCTTTCGGGAGGAGAATGTACTCTACAATATGAATTTATATTAGAGCTTTTTAAATTGATAAAAGAAAATACAAAACTTACTACATTTATAGATACTAATGGATATATTGAATTTGATATACTTAAAAAGCTTATAGATGTAACTGACGGCTTTATGTTTGATCTTAAGGCATTAAACAGTGAAAATCATATTAAGCTTACAGGATACGATAATGAAAAGATATTAAAAAACCTTGAGTATGTATCGAAAAATGGGCTTTTATATGAAGTTAGAACTGTATTAGTAGAAGGTTTTAATGATAGCGAAGATGAAATTGAAAAAATATCAGAATATATATATAAGCTTAATAGTTATACGAAATTTAAACTTATCCCTTTTAGACCTTTAGGAGTTAAGGGAGAGCTATCTAATATGGAGTCCTTTGATAAAGAAAAATTTGAGAAATGTTATAATATTTCAAAGAAAATATTAAAATCGCGATTAAAGGATTAAATTTAATTTTATAATGCTTTAAGGGAAGTTACTTATTTTAATTATAATGAAAAGAGCCTCCTGTTTAGAAATATTACTGTAATATTTCTAAACAGGAGGCTCTTATTTGTAGAAAAGAAAAAATTTTTATTATATTAAGGCTAAAAATATTAAGAAGATAAAAAGTATAATATAAAATATTTAACTTTAAGTACAATTAACCATTAATTAACATTGGTTAACATATCCATAGCATTTTCTAAACATTAAAATTTTAAAATGGATATAGAATCGAAAGGAGGTAAAAAAATGAATTTAAAGAAACAAAAACTAATTAATGTCATTTTATCCTTATTACTTGTATTATCGATTGTTATTAATCCTATTTATGCTGGTGCAGCAAGTAAGTCACCAGTAAAGAAAACAGCAGTAAAGTCTTCAGTAGTTCAGGTTGTAAAACCTGTAGAACAAAAGAAAGTAAGAAATGTAATATTTATGCTAGGAGATGGTATGGGAGTTGCCCATACAACTCTTTCAAGATGGTACAAAGGCTCAAATCTTGCAATGGATGAAATAGTAACAGGACTTATAAGAACATACGGTGCAGATTCTGTAATAACTGACTCAGCACCAGCAGCAACGGCATATGCCTGCGGAATAAAATCCGATGATAAATTTATAGGTGTATATCCAGAAAAGATAATATTACCAACTGAAAAGGCAGTAGATGAAAAGGATGCATATAAACCCGTAGCAAATGTTTTAGAAGGGGCAAAACTTTTAGGAAAATCAACAGGACTTGTATCAACATGTCAATTTCCCCACGCATCACCAGCGGGCTTTAGTAGCCATGTTTCAAACAGAAGCTTATATAACGACATAGCGATGCAGCAGGTATATCAGGGAATAGATGTTGTATTTGGAGGGGGGAAACAATATCTTGTTCCTGATATTGAAAAAGGACGAAAGGATGGAAATAATCTTATAGAAGTATTAAAGAATATGGGCTATGATTTTGTTGAAGATACTCAGTCGATGAAAAATACTAAAGCTAACAAGGTTTGGGGAATATTTGCAGAGGATTCTATGGATTATGACATAGATAGAGACAAAGCAAAGCAGCCAAGCTTGCTTGAAATGACTCAAAAGGCAATAAGCATACTTAATAGAAACAATAAAGGTTTCTTTCTCTTTGTCGAAGGAAGTGAAATAGACTGGGCATCCCATGCAAATGATCCAGTTGGAGTTATAAGCGATACTCTTGCTTTTGACAATGCAGTAAAATATGCTTTGGATTTTGCAAAGAAGGATGGAAATACTCTTGTTATAGTAGTTTCTGATCATGATAACGGTGGACTTTCAATTGGAAACAGCAGCACTAATAGCACATACCCGTCCCTTCCACTTAGTAAAGTTATAGAACCATTAAAAAAGGCTAAATATACGGCAAATTATGTAGAAAAACTTCTAAACGCAAATAGAAGCAACATAGTAGAAGTTATGAGAGACTATTATGGAATTACAGATTTAACACAGGATGAAATAGAGTCAATTAAAAATGCTAAATCAGGATACTTTAATTATGTTGTAGGACCTATAATAAGCAAGAGAGCATGTATTGGTTGGACAACAACAGGACACAGTGGAAACGATGTTGCGTTATATGCTTATGGACCTTATGCTCCAAAGGGATTAGTTGAAAATACAGATCTTGCAAATATAATGGCAAAGGCTATGGGATTTGACTTGAAGGATGTTAACGATGAGCTTTTCGTTGACATAGAAGAGGGGATAAACTATATTCCTAATGCAACAGCAGAGCTTGATACAACGGATGCAGCAAATCCTGTGCTTGAGATAACAAAGGGTAATATAACAGCCCAGCTTCCTATAAATACTAATATACTTAAAATAGGAAATAAACATTATAATTTAAAGGGAATTACAGTCCTTTCAAAGAATAACAGAATATATGTTTCAGAAGATGCTCTTGACATAATATATGATGCAAAATAATTAAATTTTTATAGGAGGTTTTAAAATTGAAAAAAATAGCAAGGATATTATCAGCTTTTTTAATTTCAAGTATGGTTTTATCAACAGGTACAGCTTTTGCAGCTACATCAAAACTGTCAGGTACTATTAAATGCTCCGGATCAACTGCACTTATGCCAATAGTTAAGGCAGCAGCAGAGGATTTCATGAAGGCAAATCCAAAGGTTTCTATAGAAGTTGCAGGGGGAGGCTCAGGGACAGGAATAAAGAATGTACAGGATGGCGTGGTAGATATAGGAAATTCAGATGTTTTTTCCGATGATAAAAATCTTGTTGACCACCAGATAGCTTTAATACCCTTCCTTTTTATTGTAAACCCAGATGTAACAGTATCAAATTTAACTAAAGATCAACTAATAAAGATATTTTCTGGTAAAATAACTAACTGGAAGGAAGTTGGAGGGGCAGATAAAAAAATAACAGTTATAATCCGTCAAGCTTCTTCAGGGACAAGAATGACAGTTCAGCAGCTTGTAATGGGAAGTGAACAATTTACATCGAGTGCAATAGTTCAGGACAGCAATGGTTCCCTTAAGACAACAGTCGCAAATACCCCAGGTTCAATAGGATTTGTTGACCTTGCTTATGTTGACAGCAAAGTTAAAGCATTAAAATATGAAGGCGTAGAATGTAATCTTGAAAATGTTAAAAACGGTAAATACACACTCGTTTCCATAGGACATATGTATACAAAGGGACAGCCTTCAGAACTTGTTAAAGCCTTCTTAGATTATATTTCAAGTTCAACATTCCAAAACAGAATACTTCCATATTATAAATTTGTGCCTGTTGCATCAAGCGCAAAGAATAATATAAGCAAGATTAAATTGAATACATCTTCAGCTAAAACTGCAAATCTTAAGCCTTCTCAGGCAAGAAAGAGCACTAAGAAAAAATAAAAATCTGGGGCTGACGCATTAATAATAAACACTATAATATATTGATTCTTAAATCAATATATTATATGCAAATCCTTTGATGCGACAGCCCTTTAAATAATGAGTAGGTGATTTATATGCAAGAGAGTCTTTTGTCACAAAGAGTAATAAATAAAAGAAGAACAAACATATCTAAAGTATTGGATATTTCAATGAAATATCTTTTGCTTGCAATTTCTCTTTTAACAGTAATAATAATTATATCGATAGTTTATTTTGTATCTAAAAACGGTATAAAGGTGTTTGACGATATAACAGTCACAGGCTTTTTTACAAGCGATTATTGGGCGCCGGATGAGGGGGAATTTGGAATACTTGCTTTTTGGCGAGGAACCCTTATATTAACAATATTAGCAACATTTTTAGGTTCTCTTTTAGGAATATTATGCGCAATTTTTATAAGTAAGCTTGCACCAAAGGGAATTAAGCATTTAATAAAGATGGCTGTTGACGTTTTTGTGGGGATTCCGTCGGTTGTATATGGTTTTATAGGTCTTACAGTATTTGTCCCATTAGTTAGAAAAATATTT
This sequence comes from Caloramator sp., assembly GCA_026417075.1. Lineage (GTDB taxonomy): Bacteria > Bacillota > Clostridia > Clostridiales > Caloramatoraceae > Caloramator_B. The sequence continues at coordinate 2,195 of JAOADY010000078.1, read as the reverse complement.
CCTCAAAGTTCAGGATTTGGAATACTTCCAGCAGCAGTAATATTATCAATAATGATTCTTCCAACAATAATAAGCATTTCAGAAAACAGCATATCCTCAGTTGACAAAGCATATGAGGAGGCATCCTATGCTCTTGGGGCAACTAAAATACAAACCATATTTTCAGTAATACTTCCAGCAGCACTTCCTGGAGTTATATCGGGAGTAATACTTGCCATGGCAAGGGCACTTGGTGAAACAATGGCAGTACAAATGGTTATAGGAAATACTCCTCAAGTTGTAAATTCCCTCCTTGAACCTACTATTACTTTAACAACGGGTATAGTAATGGACATGGGTAGTACAGAATATGGAAGCACATGGAGCAATGCTCTTTTTATGATGGCAACACTTCTTCTTGTGATATCTATAATTTTGATTTTAATAGTAAGAACAGTTCAAAGGAGGAAGATTAACTTATGAAAAGGAAAGTTATTGATAATGTTGTTGCATTTATTTTATATTTATCCTCTGCAATAGTTTTAGGGATATTAATTTGGTTTATATATACAATTTTGAAGCAGGGACTTTCTGCATTAAGCTTTAATTTTATATTTGGAAGACCATTAGAGATGGAAGCAGGTGGAGGAATAGGCCCAGAACTTTTTAATACTTTTTATATTTTAATATTATCCTTAATAGTAACAATACCTATCGGATTAGGAACAGGAATTTATTTTGCAGAATATGCAAAGAACGGGTTAGGCACAAGAATAATAAGGCTTGGAGTTGAAACATTAGCATCCCTTCCCTCAATAGTTCTTGGTTTATTTGGCATGATAGTTTTTGTAATTGGAATGAAGATGGGCTTTAGTATTATAGGAGGAGCTCTAACCCTTTCTATAATAAATATACCTGTAATTGTAAGCGTTACTGAAACGGCATTTAAAGAAGTAAATCCAACTTATAAAGAGGCAAGTCTTGCCCTTGGAACTACAAAATGGCAGATGATATATTCTATTATGCTTCCCTGTGCTTTCCCAAAGATATTAAATGGTATAAATCTTGCAATAGGAAGAGCAATAGGAGAATCGGCAATATTAATATTTACTGCAGGAACAAATGTATCAAGGAGTTTTCCAGATTTTAATATTTTATCAACGGGAGAGACTTTATCAGTTCATCTTTGGTATGTTAAGGCTATTGGACTGATTCCTGATGCTGATAAAATTGCAGCGGGTAGCGCAGCGGTTTTAATACTTATAATACTTATAATAAATATACTTATGAAAGTTATGAGTTATAAGATGCAAAATAAATTCTTCGGTAAAAGCAAGGTTATATAAATTTTTTTTATATTGAATATTATCACCTTTATATGGAAATAATACAAATGAATTTTAAAAGAGGTGATAATTTCAATGAGTGAAAACAAACAAGTTACAAAATCAAGTTTTATGAATAAAGCCATATTAAATTTTAATATTATTAAAAATTATAAAAAGGATTCCAAAAACAATCTTCTTGAAGAAGTAAAATCAGCAATTGATGAACTTGAAAACGTAAGACAATACTTTAATTCTGTTAACGAGCCTGAATTAATAGATTATGCAATATACAGAGAAAAAGCAGCAATAACAAGGTTATCCTATCTTTTAAGAATTGCAAAGGATGAAAAATAACATAAATAACAAACAAATAAAAATCAAAAGTCCTAATTTAAGTTTTTCCCTCATATAATTTATTAAAAATGATATGGGGGAATTAGTATGACATTTGATATAAATGTAATATTGTACATAGTTCTTATTATATTTTTGGGTGTAGTAGCTTTGTCCCTTAAATTTAAAAGCACTTTAGTTATAAAGGGAGTTTTTAAAATTGTCTTTGCAGGGGTATGTATTTTTTTATTTAATTTTTTTATTGGTAATTTAATACACTTTATAATACCTTTAAACATAATAACTGCATCTTCTGCAGGACTTTTAGGACTGCCAGGAATAGCGCTTTTATTTATCTTGCGATTTGTTATTTTTCCATAGAAAACAAAAAATCCAGCAGATTTCTGCTGGATTTTTTCAGATTGTTGATAAACCCCTTGGTTTCAAAAATCAAGGGATTTATTTATGCGATAGCATATAAATTTTCAAAATAAATTTCTAATTTTAATATAAATATTTTATTAATATTCCTAAAAAATAAAAGGGATAGTACCC
>JAOADY010000044.1 GCA_026417075.1 Caloramator sp. | reverse complement strand
AGATGTGTATAAGAGACAGCCTCAGTTGTATTAGTTGCAGTTATCCTTACCGTCCAAGTTGCTGCCTGATTTACATCAACAGTTAAAGGGCCATGTATTATTTGCTTTTGTATTGTTACAATTGTAGGTTTTAGTTCATTAATCTCATCACCACAGATAAAGTCCTTTATTATAACTTGGTTTTGTGTTGAAGTATAATAACAAAGGCTAAATGCTGTTGTATCAAAATTGAACCCTTCAAAGGCTGATATTGGAGCTTTAAAATCTAAAAAGTAGTCTTCATCTGGTGTTTTGCTGCAGGGGAACATGGTATTTGCCTTAATAACCCTTACATTATCCCCAAGAACAACAGGCACATTATAAATAATTTCTCCAAATGGGTTTTTGACAAAAAGCCTATAGTTTGCACCGCTTGTATCAACTGTTAATGTATATTTTAGATTTATTCCAAAGTTAATATATACTCCCCAGCCAAATTCTTTAAAATCCCCATGTACATTCTTTAGAGGAGTTTGATTAAGCCTCATTCTAAAGCATACATCCCTGTTTATAGTTGTTATAGGATCAATATAGTAATAGGCTGCTGGGTTTAAAATGTCTCCTACAATGTCAACTGAACAAGGAGATACATTGTTAGCAGCAGCTGTTATAGGCAGTCCATCCTTTGTATAGATAATCCAAAGGCTGTCATTTATAGGGAACATAAAATCACCTCTAAAAATTTTCTATTTCATAATACGAATGCTTTAAAGTTTTAGTTACATTTTTTATTAATTTATCTTTTTCTCCATAATTATATGGGTCAAACTACAGAAAAAAAGTAATAATAAACGGTTACTTATTATATTAAAAATTAGTTTTTATTTTTGCCTATGCTTTTTCATTATTTAAGTAAAATTTATTTTTACAAAATAAAAAAGCTGAAAACTATTTTTTAATTTCAGCCATTTTTTCCATTATTAATTCTTCTATAAAATTCTTATGTTTTAAAGGATAAGTTACATTACTTCTAAAATAAAATTTATATTTTCCTGTTTTTAATACAAAAATATTTTTATTGTTTTTTGGAATAGAAAAGCTAATATCCTTAAGACTTATCTTATCTATGATATTTTTATTTTTTATTATTTTTAGCTCATTGCTGTCTATATCGTATAGAGCATTATTATAATTATAAATCATAAAAATAAAATGAAATAATAATATTAAATTTAATATACCTATAACATAAAAGATGTATTTTACCTCAATACTACTTCTATTTAAAGATAACATAAAAGCATTTACGATATTGACAAATAATATTAACAATGTCGAAAATTTTTCTTTATTTGATGGGAATATAACATCTTCCTTGTTTATCTCATCAACTATTCTTTTTAAAATCTCTTTATCAGTCCAACGTAAAAATCCATTTCCTGCCGTAGTTACTTTTTCATCAATTGTTCTTACTACTAAAAAAAAGTCATCAACTATAAAAGCACTTTTTATGTTTTCTTTTTTTATTCTTTTTTTCCCAAATAATCTATATATTATAAGTTCATCTTCCGTAAGCTCTATTTTTTTTCTTCCAAAATCATTATGAACAATCATTCCAGAACCTCCCTAATAACATAATAGAAATTTACCAAAGGAAGATATAGTTGTCAATATAATTTATACAAAATAAGTAACTACTCTGAAAACTCCTATAAATATTCCAGTATAATGTAAAGTTAACATATTTTGTTATTATTTTGAGTCATCGACTGCAGGGCTTGTTTTCATCCTTAATGGTGACACTTGTGGCATTGGTGGCTGTCCCTGAAGTTGTACCAAAGTTTCAAAGTTCAAAATTTCAAATTTTAAGTATTGACAATTTCAGTTTACAATTGTAAACTGAAATTGAAGGTTACAATTGTAAACTGAAAGAGGTGGTTTAATGAATAAATTATTATCTAAAATATCCGATGCAGAGCTTGAAATAATGCAGGTTCTATGGGAAGCAGAAAATGAGCTTCCTATATCTGAAATCAGGAAAAAGCTTGAAATGACTTTAAGCTGGGACAGTTCAACAGTAAAAACTCTTTTAAGAAGGCTTTGTGAAAAGGGAGTTGTAAAAGCTGAAAAAAGAGATGTATTCTACTATAAGCCTGTTGTAAGCAAGAAAGATTTTTGCGAATATAAAACAAAAAATTTAATAGAAAGATTATATTCAGGAAGTGCAAAAAATCTTGTGGCATCGCTTATTGGAAGCAATAAACTAAATCAAAGTGATATTGAAGAATTAAAAAATATGTTTAAGGTGGGAAAATCAGATGAGTGATACTTTTAAAATAATATTATCTCTATCAATTTCAGGTACTATACTTTCATTAATAATATTAGCATTAAAACCTCTTATAAGACATAAGCTTCCAAAATCCTTTCAATATTATATATGGGTTGTTGTACTTTTAAGGCTTCTTTTGCCCTTTTCCTTTGAAGAAAGCATTATAAATAAAATGTTTGATAAAAGCGCTGTTTATACAAATACTCAAACTATAAATAACAATGAAAACAACACATATAATCAAAATTTAGCTTTTGAACTTAAAATGCAAAAAACACAAACACCTGCAGTTTATGTGAGCAATTATAAGAGTGAAACTTCTAAAATAGATTATAAAACTATTGTTAAAAATAATATTTTTTACATCTACCTTTTAGGGCTTATGATTGTAATAATTTTAAACCTTAAGAGCTATTTAAAATTCAAAAAATATGTTCTATTAAACAATAAGCCTGCTGAAGTTAATGAATATAAGCTTCCCAATACACTTATTAAAAATAAGAAAGTTAAATTGTATAGAAACAGTTATATATCAACCCCAATGCTCATTGGATTTTTCAATCCATTGATAGTAATTCCTAATGTTTATTATAGTGAAGCTGAACTTAAAAATATACTGCTGCATGAAATTGCCCACCTTGAAAGATTCGACATTATAATAAAGTGGCTTACTCTATTTACCACAGCAATCCACTATTTCAATCCAATGATGCTTTTAATTAAAAAAGAAATAAATAAAGCCTGTGAACTCGCCTGCGATGAATATGTAATAAAAAATCTTAGCGATACTGAAAAACAATCCTACGGTGAAACTTTAATTTCTGTAGTTTCAGAGGTTAGATATCCATCAAGCATAATTTCTGCAAATATGTGTGAAGAAAAGGAAACATTAAAGGAAAGGCTTATTTCTATAATGAAATACAGTAAAAGAACAAAACTAATTACATTATTATCTATTCTTTTTATAGCATTTATAGTTTTAGGTGCAGTACTTCTTGGAGCTAAAACAAAGGAAATAAATATAAAACCTCCAGATATTTATGTAAATGCTGAAGGTTCAAAAACAAAGCTTGCACAAATAGGAACATACAGCTGGAAGATAAAAAATAAAAGTATACAAGCTGATTCACTCCACCCTACGGATTTTGAATACAGCGATGATAATATAATTTCTTTAGATGCAGGAGATATAATTACTTTAACAACTCAAAAAACAAAAACTGACAAAAAATATGAATTTACCCTTGAGAGCATAGAGATTTATAAAAATAAAAATAAAATAGAATATAGTTTACCTAAACCTTTTATTCAAAATGGATTACTGTACATTTCATCCCCTCAGGATGCAGGGGAATATATCTACAGTATATTCCTTAACTATAAGGATAAAGGAAAAGTTAATTATTCCTTTGTTGTTAGAGTTAATATACCAAATTACAACCTTGAAGAAATTCAAAAGCATAAAACCCCTTATTTAGGGGATAATAGCAAAGTATCCTCACTTGTAAACTGTCTTCCTCTGCCAAGTAAAAAATATATACAAAAATATATATCTATGGATACAACAAAAAAACCTTTAACCCTTACTGTTTATTATGAAAAAAAGGAAGGTGCTAATGGACAAAGTTTAAACAACTCATTCTATACAATAATAGAGAAAAACGCACTTGTACTTTTTGCAATGATTAAAAACCTTGATGAGGTAAAATTCGCTTTTAGGGATACTCCATCTACGGGGAGTCTTGATACTTCAAAATATAATATGATTTTCCCTTATACACGAAAAGATATTGAAAACACCTATGAAAATACAACTTCAATGTATGACAATATAGAGGTTTTAAAAAACGCAATATACAGTTCGGGTAATAATTACAAAAAATATGTATATCTTAATCTTCCTGAGTTTACAGATAAAGAAGTTTCCTCTGCCCGTGCAGTTGTTGAAAAATATTTTAAGGCTATACATGATAAAAATGATAAGGAAATACTTGAAACCCTCCATGAAAAAAGAAAATCAAAAAATATGGTATTATACGGCAATGAAACTCGTACCCTTTTAAGCATTAGTTATGACCCACAAGATTATATTAGAAAAAGTTATAGACCTAATGATCCTGATTTTTCTCCTGAAAAGATAATAGTTTTCAAGGTAAGTTTTAAAGTAGAATATCCAAAAGGAAAATCAGGCCCTTGGGAAGAAGGGATATATGATAACTGGAATATGATACTTATTAGAAAAGATATAAACAGCCCCTGGTATATTTACGATCAGGGATACTAAAATATTCATTCTTTACGTAAAAAAGTTAAAGAGCTGGTACACTAAAGGATTTGCATACAATATATTGATTTACAGATTGAAAATCATCGCAATATATTGTAGTGTTTATTCTTAGTGCGACAGCCCTTTATAGTTAAGATATATAAATCGTCTTAAAACTCAGCTAATATCATCAAAAATTTAAAGAGCACACAGTGATCTACCTTACACCACTATAGATAGCTTATTACCCAACCAT
>JAOADY010000130.1 GCA_026417075.1 Caloramator sp. | reverse complement strand
GATAATATTATTATCATTACTGATATAACTATTTCAGCACCAACAGGTCCCTTTGCAACTTTTTCAAGGGCGTTGAGAAGTTTTATATCTCCATGTCCTGCTCTCATAATAGCAATAGAACCAAATAAAAGAATTGCGAGCATACTAACTTGCATCATGCTATTAATACCGTTATAGATGACTCCACCTACGGTTCTATCAAGACCGGAACCTGTTACCTTTAATAGCGCATCCTTTACAACTTCAGCGCTTGGGTCGATTTGTATAAAATCGATTAATCCAGTAGCTACGGCTGTAGCTGATGCAAGGACTGAACCAATAGTAGTAGCTATTATTATATCTCCAGTTTTTATAGCAATCCAAATAGTTATTGCAACAGGAATAAGCATAAATAAAGTTTTTGAGTTATAAGAAATAGCCTGGGCTGTTCCAACTTGCCCAGAATATCCCATTCCGATAATTATTATACCTATTATAGTTATAATTCCTGCAGCGGCTGCATATTTAAAACGTGAACGTACAACACCAGGAACATCAACGCCCTGTGATGTTGCTGAACATATTGTTGTATCTGATACAGGAGCTAAGTTATCTCCAAAGGCTCCTCCGGATACTATTGCACCAGCAAGAAGACCTGGATGTGCACCTAGGGCAACACCTGCAGGATAAAGAACTCCCATTCCAGCTGCAATTGTTCCAAATCCAGTACCAGAAGCAGTTGCAAACAATGCAGAAGCTATAAAAGATATAACTATAAAAAATGTACCATTAATACCAATAGAGGCTGCAAGACCTGCAATTCCTGATGCTAAGCCCGATGCTCTGAGAATTCTTGAAAATACTCCAGCAAAAATCCAGCATACAACCGGTATTATAGCTTCTTTGCTTGCCATACCGCTTATTATTGTATCAGCATAAAGACGCTTGTCCTTTGCAAAGAAAAAGGCTACAACTAAAGCCATGAAGGCTGGTACCCAAAGAGCACCGTCAGAAATTGAACCGAATATAAATGTTGTCAGAACGATTAATACGATGAATACGATAAATGGAAGAAATGATACCCATTCACCGCCATGAAATTCTAATTTTTTTGTTTCATTAGACATTTTTTTATTCCCCCTCTATATAATTTTATTTAGATTATTGTGCTTAATACCTATACATACAAAAATTGTGCCAATTTTCTATAAGGGTATTTTTGTAGAAAAAGAAGAATAATAAGAACTTTTTTAATATGTAAAAAATTTATATATTAGATTAATGCAATAGATTTCTATGAATTTTTTTGCCTATAGGAAATTTATTGCATATTATTTTCAAAAGGAAAATATTATTAAGGGGAAGTTTAGTAGATAAAAAATTTTAAGTGCGATAGCACATTATTTTACATGGATTTGAGGAAAATTATTGCAAGATTTTGTATTTAATTATTTTTGATAGGAATTATTATAAAAAATTTCCATACATAATAAAAGAATCCTTTCTTATAATAACTCTACCTTAAACAAGAAAGGATTTGATAAAATGAGAAAAAGTTATTTAAGATAGATTGATAAAAGTGTTGCCAGAAAATTAATTTAGTGATATTTTTCAAACTAAGATTTAAATGCTTTTATACATCTAAATATTCTTTCAGATGTGTTTTGAATTAATAATGGAGCATCTTTCAGTGCATCTTTTAAAATCATTGGTTTGTCTAAAATAGAAAATACGCTTGTCACTCCTATATCATAAAGATTGTCAATATCTTCTATGAAACCGGCAATGACTATTAGGGGTTTATTATAATCTTTACAAAGTTTTGCTATGCCGTATATTGTTTTTCCGTAAGCTGTTTGTGCATCGATTTTCCCTTCTCCTGATATTACTACATCTGCTGATACTAATTTTTCTTTTATGTTTAAAATATCAATAATTATATCAATACCGCTTTTTAATTTAGCGTTTAAAAATGCAAGAAGTCCCGCACCAAGACCTCCAGCTGCTCCTGAACCTGGGTAGTTTATTATGTTTTTGTTAAATTTATTTTCAAGAAGCATTCCAAAGTGGCTTAAATTTTTTTCAAGTATTTCAACCATTTCTTCTGTTGCTCCTTTTTGAGGCCCATATATTCTGCTTGCGCCATTTGAGCCAATTAAAGGATTTTTAACATCACAGGCAACAATAAATTCACTTTCATATATCCTTTTATCAATTTTAGATATATCAATATATTTTATCTTTCCAAGTTCGATTCCTCCAAAACCTATCTCATTTCCTGAAAAATCGAAAAATTTTGCTCCAAGAGCCATTGCCATACCAGAGCCAGCATCATTTGTAGCACTTCCGCCTATACCAATTATAAATTTTCTGCATCCTTTATTTAGAGCATCCAAAATTAGCTGACCTGTTCCATAGGTTGTTGTAAAAAGAGGGTTTCTTTCATGCTCCTTTAAAAGATAGAGGCCAGAGGCAGCAGCCATTTCTATAACCGCTGTTTTTCTATCTCCTAATATTCCATAATAGCTAGGAATTTCTCTGTATAAAGGATCTCTTATAGTAACCTTTATTATTTTTCCCTTTGTTGCATCTACCAGCGCTTCAACGGTGCCTTCTCCACCATCTGCCATGGGGACATTTTCTATATCTGCATCAGGAAAAACTTTTTTAATACCTGATTCAATATTTTTACATACTTCTATTGCTGAAAGACTACCTTTAAATTTGTCCGGAAGAACTAAAATTTTCATAAAATCACCACCTACAATAATTTTATTATATTTATTAAAAGTATAAAATGTTAAAAAAGCAAAAACTTCAAATTATAAATCTCTGCTTAAATTCAAAAAGCATTGTAAAAAGTATCATAACTAGATAAACTTAATTAATAAAAGAAATTATCTTAAGAAATTCTTAAGATTTTTATTAAGATTTTTTTTAAAAATACCTGCTAATATTTTTATTGAGGCAGGTGATTTTTAATGTTATATTTTAAAATGATATACGGGAGGGGTTCCTATGGATAAAATAAACATATTAGTTTGTGATGATGATAAAGATATAGCAAATGCTCTTGAAATTTATTTAAAGATGGAAGGATATAATGTTTTCAAGGCATATAATGGTCTTGAGGGTTTAAAGATAATTGAAGATGAAAAAATAAATCTTGCAATTATTGATATTATGATGCCGCAGCTTGACGGTCTGTCGGCACTTATTAAAATAAGGCAGGAGAAAAATATTCCCATTATAATATTATCTGCAAAGTCCGAGGATACAGATAAAATAACGGGATTAAACTTTGGAGCGGATGATTATGTTACAAAGCCCTTTAATCCTCTTGAACTGATTGCAAGGGTAAAATCACAGCTTAGAAGATACACAGTTCTTGGAAGTATGGAAAATAAAAATGAGGTTATTAAAAATGGAGGGCTTGAGATAGATAAAGAAAAGAAAGAGGTTAAGGTTGACGGTGAGGTAGTGAGACTTACTTTAACTGAATATAAAATATTACTGCTCCTTATGGAGAATATAGGGAGGGTTTTTTCAATAGATGAAATATATGAGAAGGTATGGAACGAGCCCTCATATTCTCCTGAAAATACTGTGGCAGTTCATATAAGAAGAATTAGAGAAAAAATTGAGATCAATCCTAAAGAACCAAAATATTTAAAGGTGGTGTGGGGCATTGGATATAAAATGGAAAAAGTTTCAATATAATATTTTTACCAAAACAGTAATTTTTATATTAGCTTGTTTTGCCTTTTCTATATTTTGCATATCAAGCTATAATTTATTAATATTGCATGATCCTTTTCGTTATGAAAATTATTATGAAACTTATAATTTTCAATCAAAAATATACAGATATACCCATAACGTTATAGAACTTAATGCTAAACTGATAAATGATGAAAGTGTTAAGCAATATTTATCAGGGAAAAATGTAGATACTCAGAATGTAAGAAGATACAAAATTATAACTGAAAGACTTTTAAAAAATAAGAACTTTATTTATTATATAAAGGATAATAAAACAGGCAAAATAGTTACAAATATAGTTGAGAGCAATCCATTGGAGATAATTAAACTTCAGCCTGTTTATATGTATGATAATCAGTGGAATCCTTATTATTATTCTACTGATCTTTTAGATATGATTAATCAAACAAATATCAAAGTTTACACTGCAGTTAGATTTCCTTTAAAGAGTGGGGATGAATTTTATGATGGTTATATGAAATTTGAAAATGATAAGAAGCTAGTTTTTAATTATAAAATTGCCTTATATATTTCTCTTTCAATTTTATTCTTAGCTTTTATATACTTTTTAATAACAGCAGGGAAAAAAGGTAAAGATGAAGATATTAAGCTTTTAGGAATAGATAAGATTCCAATTGAGATAAGTACTATATTGACCTTTATTGCGACTTTTGTTTCAGTTATGATTTGTAGAGATTTTAACGGTGTATATTCTATTGCTTTAATTTCCTTTATAGATGCTATAATAGGTATAACCTATGTGCTTTCAATAATAAAACTTTTAAAGGTTAAAAAGATGTGGGAATACTCTTTTATATACAAAAGTATGAAAGCATTAAATAATTTATTTTTCAATAATAATTTTAAGAAAGCAAATATTGCACTATTTGCCTTCTATGGAATAATAAACGGCATTTTATTTTACAGCCTGTGTTATTTTAAAGATGAGTTTGTGATATTTACATTCTTTGTTTTTCTAATAATTGCTTTTAACTTTGCATTTTTTTGTTATTTCTCAAAATTTATAGTTTCCATTCAGAATATAATAGATACAATAGAGGAAATCTCATCCGGAAACATAGATTATGAGAGAAAAGGAGAAATACTTCCAGAATTTAAATATGTAATGGATGATATTTTAAATATACAAAGTGGTTTTAAAAATGCACTTAATGAGGCGGTTAAGGGAGAGAGAATGAAGACGGAACTTATTACTAATGTATCTCATGATTTAAAAACGCCATTAACTTCAATAATTAATTATGTTGATTTGCTTAAAAAAGAAGGATTAGATGAAAAAACTAAAAGAGAATATACAAATATACTTAATGAAAAATCCCAAAGGCTAAAGCAGCTTATAGATGATTTAATAGAGTTTAGCAAGGCTTCAAGCGGAAATTTAAATATTGATTTTTCCAATATTAATCTTCATGATTTAATAGTTCAATCTTTAGGAGAATTTGAAGAAAAGATTAAAAAGGCTGAACTTGAAGTAGTAGTAAACTGTACGGATAAAAATATTTTAGTAAATTCAGATGGAAAGTACCTTTGGAGAATAATTGAAAATCTTCTTTCAAATGCAGTTAAATATTCAATGAAAAATTCAAGAATATATATAGATGTTTTAAAAGATGATGCTTATGGTATTTTTTCTATAAAAAATATATCTGCGTATTCTTTAAATATCCCAGCAGAAAAGCTAATTGAAAGATTTGTAAGGGGAGACGTTTCAAGAAGCTCTGACGGAAGTGGACTTGGACTTTCAATTGCAAACAGTTTGACTGAAGCTTTAAAAGGAATTTTTAATGTTGAAATTGATGGAGATCTATTTAAAGTTACTGTAAAAATACCACTTAAGCCTTAAAAATTTTTTATATTCTTATAAATAGTAAGGGATAGGTTTTCGGTAAATACCTATCCCTTTTGAGTTACTTGCTCGAAGATGATTGTATTTGTATAATATAAGTAAAGATTATAAGGAAGGTAATATTTATGAAGATAGATGCGCTTTTAATAATGCAGTTTGCGATATTTCTTATTTATATATTTAGTGCAATAATTTTAATAAAAAGTTATAGGAATTATCGCATAAATAAAATAAAAAATTATAACAGGTTAATTTTAATTACTGCACTAAAATATTTTAAAAGCCTTACAAAGGATGAATATTCTTCTTATCAAAAGTATGATATATGGCGGTTTTGTGAGGTGTTTTAAACAAAATGATGTTCTAACAAAAAATATTTTGATTGTGTTAAGTAAATATGAAAAAATAGCGTAGCTAGACGTATAATTACTCAAAATTACTTAGGTTTTTACTAAATTCTAAAAAATAGTTTTTAATAAATAGGAAATTTATAAAAAATAGGCATGCCGAAGGCACCTA
>JAOADY010000114.1 GCA_026417075.1 Caloramator sp. | reverse complement strand
TAGCAAGAGCTCTTGCCATGAATCCAGATATAATGCTCTTTGATGAACCTACATCTGCTCTTGACCCTGAGCTTGTTGGAGAAGTATTGAATGTAATGAAGGAGCTAGCAAGGGAAGGAATGACAATGATTGTTGTAACTCACGAAATGGGATTTGCAAGGGAAGTAGCTGATAGAGTTATTTTTATGGATGGAGGGAAAATAGTAGAAGAGGGTACTCCTGATGTTATTTTTACAAATCCTAAGGAAGAAAGAACAAAATTATTTCTTGAAAAGGTCTTATAGGAGGTAAATTTTATTTCTTCAGTAGTACAAAAACTGATGACAAAATATGTTTGTCATCAGTTTTTGCATAAGTTAAATCAATTAAAAAATAAGATTTTAACGCACTGCTTCTTCTGTATATTTATTACCAGCGTTCCAAAGAAGAAATTCATCTATTCCATTTTCTTCTAAGGCTTTTATTTCTCCTTTAACTTCGTTTACACCATAGCGTATATGACCTTTAACCCAGGTCGCAGTAAAATCTTGAATCCAAGGTCTTATAATAGCAGGAGTTTTTATGTTTTTGTTTCTTAAAATGCAGTCCTTTGCTGAATTTAATATGGTTTCATAGGGCTTTGCATCAGGTATGCTAAGCCCATAGGTTCCGTTTGCATAGTGGCTTGGATACATCATAGGGCACACATAATCAACTACATTGCTTACTGCTTCATAGTATTGACCTAAAGCCATATCGTCAGGAACAGAACCTACAAGTCCGTATATGTCAGCAGAAATATATACATTAAGAGGAGATAACTCTTTGTATGCAAGCTTTAAGTAGTTTTGTATAGCTAAGGGCTTTGAAATATTTTCAGTATTTCTATAATCAAGAAGTTTGTCCAACTTTCCTCCATTTGATGCAGGAAAGCGTACATAATCGAACTGAATTTCGTTGAAGCCAGCTTCAGCTGCCTCTTTTGCAACTGAAATATTATAGTTCCAAAGTTCTCTATCGTAGGCTGTTGCCCAGGCGAGATTATCTTTATTAGTAAATACCTTCTTGGTTCCTTTATAAATTATTGCTCTGTCAGGATGAGCTTTTGTATAGGTAGGGTCTTTAAAAGAAACAATTCTTGCAATTGCATAAATGTTATTGTCCTTTAGTTTTTTCATAAAGGATTTAATATCTTTTATTGGTGCTTTTTTATTTGCTAAAGGCGCATATTTTTCAGCTGCTTTTGTTGGAAAGAGCATGGTTCCATTATCATCTTTAACATCTATTACGAATGCATTTATTCCAGTTCGTTTTGTCATCTCTATAAGCTGATCTATTCTTGAATTGCTTGCAGAAAAAAGAGTAACATAAATTCCTTTAACTTTAACTCTAGGATTATTTGGATATTCTGAGGCTTTTGTCTGAGGGCTAAAATCTAGATTTCTTAATTCAGCGCTCAAAAGATCCTTTCTTTCTTTAACGGTATATTTAGCAAATATCCAGCCCTCAATTTTTTTCTTGCCTTTTATATAATCTATTTTATACCAAAGAGAATTCTTATCATCAGTTTTGCTTTCTATAATTTCAATTTCGGTACCTTTAAGCAGTTTGTCCACAGTCTTTGAATTAGACTGAGGTTTTTCTCTTACTATTAAGCTACTAGCGCTTATATAAGCAGTATTTTTGGGTTTTTCCGATAAAGATTCTTTTTGTTTATCAGCTTCATTAGATTTTTTTTCAGGTTTTTGAACCCCTGTTGAAGATTCTTTTGAGCTTGATTGTACATTTTTTACAGTACATGATGGTAAAATTGATAAAAATAAACATAAAATAATTAGTAAAGATAATAGCTTAAATCTTTTCATATAACGTCCTCCGTATTAGTATAATGTTTACATAATATATTATACTTTTTTTATTATAAAATTTCATTAAAAAAATTTTTTTGTAATTTAATTGTAAATATTTTATAATACAGTTTTATATTTTATGAATAATGATTAAAAATATGATATATATTAATAAATAAAGAATAATGATATTGATTAAATTTTTATAAGGTGATATATTAAAATTAAAAAAATGCCTGCTGTATTCGATAGGATGGACTTTGTATGAGCCAACACATACAAAAAGGGAGTCTGGTCTCCTGAAGTGGAATGTAGGCCTTAATTGAGGAAACAAGAAGCTTCAGGGAGGACACCCACCTGCTGGGGCAGGTTCATCCATTCCATCTAACGATACAGTGGGTTTTTAAATGTTTAGGAGGATTGTTTTATGCTAAGTGCCTTTTCTAGAACGGAATTGCTGATTGGTAGCGAGGCATTAAATATATTGAAAAATTGTACTGTAGCTGTATTTGGTATTGGGGGAGTTGGTTCCTTTGTAGCTGAAGCGCTTGCAAGATGCGGTATAGGAAGACTTGTTCTTGTTGATGCTGATGATATATGCCTTACAAATATTAATAGACAAATTCATGCGACTATGAAAACTTTAGGTATGCCTAAAGTTGAAGTAATGAAAGATAGGATTTTAGATATAAATCCTGATGCGAAGGTTATAACATATAAAGAATTTTATAATAAAGATAATTCAGCTAATCTTTTACATTTAGATTATAATTATGTTGTTGATGCTATAGATACAGTATCTTCAAAAATAGATTTAATTGTAGAATGTAAAAAAATGGGCATACCTATAATAAGCAGTATGGGAGCGGGAAATAAGCTTGAGCCTACTAAATTTGAAGTTGCTGATATATATAAAACGAGCATATGCCCTTTGGCAAAGGTAGTGAGAAATGAACTTAGAAAAAGAAAAATTGAAAACTTAAAAGTAGTATATTCAAAGGAAATTCCTATAAAATTAAAAAGCGATATAATTTCTCCTTCAGATAAAGAAGAAACAAACATTAAAAAAAGACAAACTCCAGGAAGCATATCCTTTGTACCTTCGGTTGCAGGTCTTATAATAGCTGGAGAAGTTATAAAAGATTTGATAAAACAAAATGAGGTGAAATAATGGATAACACAAAAAACGATATTATAAAAAGATTAAGAAGGATAGAGGGTCAAGTTAAAGGAATACAGAGAATGATTGAAAAGGATGAATGTTGCGGTGATATTTTAATACAGGTAGCTGCTGTTAGAGCTGCAATGAACAAGGTAGGAGGACTTATACTTGAGAATTATTCAAAAAATTGTATAAGACAGGCAGTAGAAAGCAATTTTGAAGAAGATAAAATTGACGATCTTATAGAGACTATGATTAAGTTTATTAAGTAATGTTTTGTAAAATCCATAGAATTTTAAACTAAAAGTGAAAAATTCTATGGATTTTATATTTTACTAAAAATAAGTTTTTATTTTATGAATATTTTTAAATTATTTATATAAGATATTCATTCAAAATACATCACAATATTTCAAAATTTTTCACCATGTTACAATATTCTTGTAAAATTTTTTGAATATATTTATAATTTAATTAAAGAATTATGCTAATACTAATAAAAAGGAGTGACATTATGAGTTTAGAAAATGTAAAAAGAATTGACAGCGAAGTTTATGAAGCGATTTTAAATGAAATGAACAGGCAGAAGAATAAGATAGAGCTTATTGCTTCAGAAAACTTTACTAGTAAAGCTGTTATGGAGGCTCAAGGTTCACAGCTTACCAATAAATATGCAGAAGGATATCCTGGTAAAAGATATTATGGTGGATGTGAATATGTTGATGTTGTTGAAAACCTGGCAAGAGAAAGATTGAAAAAGCTTTTTAATGCGGAACATGCTAATGTGCAGCCACACTCAGGTTCTCAAGCAAATATGGGAGTTTATTTTACGGTTCTTGAAAGCGGTGATAAGGTTCTTGGAATGAATCTTTCTCATGGAGGACATTTAACCCATGGAAGCCCTGTTAATTTTTCAGGAAAGCTTTATAATTTTATATCCTATGGAGTTAATGAAGATGGGTACATAGATTATGATGAATTGAGAAAAACGGCTTTGAAGGAAAGACCCAAAATGATAGTTGCTGGAGCAAGCGCATATCCTAGAATTATAGATTTTAAAAAGATTAGGGAAATATGCGATGAAGCAGAATGCTACATGATGGTAGATATGGCGCATATTGCTGGACTCGTTGCAGCAGGACTTCATCCAAATCCAGTTGAATATGCAGATTTTGTTACTACTACTACTCATAAGACTTTAAGAGGGCCAAGGGGAGGAGCAATACTTTGCAAAGAAAAGTATGCAAAGGCAATAGATAAGACTATATTCCCAGGAATACAAGGAGGACCTCTTGAACATATAATAGCTGCAAAGGCAGTTTGTTTTAAAGAAGCTATGTCTGAGGAATTTAAAGAGTATCAAAAGAAAGTTTTAGAAAATGCAAAGTCGCTATCTAAGGCTTTAATGGATAGAGATTTTAAACTCGTTTCTGGAGGAACTGATAATCATTTAATGCTTATAGATTTAAGGAATAAAAATATAACTGGAAAAGAAGCAGAACATCTTCTTGATGAAGTTGGCATTACTGTTAATAAGAATACAATACCTTTTGATACAGAGAGCCCCTTTGTAACAAGCGGAATAAGAATAGGAACTCCGGCTGTTACAACGAGGGGACTTGGTAAGGAAGAAATGGTTGCGATTGCTGATATAATAAATTGGGTTATTGAAAACAAAGATAAGGATTTAACTCCTGCAAAGGATAGAGTTAAAAAGATTTGTGAGAGTTTTCCTCTTTATAAAGAATGATATAAAACTTAGATTGTTGATAAACCCCTTGAATTTTAAAATCAAGGGGTTTATTTATGTGGTAGCATATAAATTTTTAGATAGGTAATCAAACTTAAAAGCTTTTTTACAAACAGCAGCACTCTCAAAAACAGCAATAAAGTTATTAACAAAGAAGTTTGGCATTATACCAAAGGAATTAAAGAAAAAACTGTAGGAATTAGATCTAGCAACCTTAGAAATTATAATTGAAAATATATTATATATTGAAAGATTAGATGAGTTAAATAAAATATTGCCACGTTGACAAATGTAAAAGACTAGCTTTTAAAGTGGTTAAAAATATACAAATAAGTGTAATATAAATAAATAGGCTGTTTGTATTAAAAAATTTTTTAATGCAGACGCTTTTGATATATTAATAACTGCTTTAAGGGATTTTAAAATGGAAGTTTTTAAAGGATTACTTTTTTATAGAAGAATTATTTTTAAATAATTATGTAAAAATGATATAATATCTTTAGTTAAAATAGCAGGGAGAAGATATTATGAATAGGAATACAGTAGCAGTAATCGGAGGAGGAGCATCAGGGCTTATAGCGGCAATTACAGCGGCAAGGAATGGTGGAAAGGTTTATATACTTGAGAGGATGAACAGAGTAGGAAAAAAAATTCTTGCAACAGGCAACGGTAGATGCAACCTTACTAATGTAAATATAGATATTAACAGATATCATGGCAGAAATCCTAAATTCTTTTATGGTGCTTATTCTCAATTTGATGTTAATAATACTATTGAATTTTTCGAAGAGCTTGGCATAATGTGCCGAATCGAAGAAGAAGGCAAAGTATATCCTTACAGCAATCAGGCTTCAAGTGTTCTGGATGTTTTAAGATATGAAATAGAAAGGCTCAATGTAATGGAAGTATGTGAAGCTGAAGTAATACAAATAAAGTTTAGAAAAGGGGCTTTTGAACTTATTACAAAGGATGGAAGAAACTTTGAAGCTAAAAGCGTAATCCTCTCAGCAGGAGGAAAGGCAAGTCCCAATCTTGGTTCAAATGGAAGCGGATATAAACTTGCCAAGGATTTTGGACATAAAATAGTAGAGCCATATCCTGCCCTCGTACAGTTAAGATTAAATGCACCTTTTTTAAAGGCTCTTAAAGGCGTTAAATTTGAAGGAGAAGCTTCAATAGAGGCAGAAGGGAAGATTCTTCAAAGTGAAAAGGGAGAAATACTCTTTACTGATTATGGAATATCAGGTCCTCCAATTCTTCAACTGAGCAGGACAGCTGTTGTTAATCTTAATAAAGACAAAAAGCCTTTTATTATTGTTGATATGTTTCCACAGTTTGATTTAGATGAATTGGGAAAAATTATAGAAAAAAGAATAACCCAATCTCCGCATAAAACTATTGAATTTAGTTTTGTAGGGCTTTTAAATAAAAGAATTATACCCGTAGTTTTAAAAGAATCAGGAATAGGTAATATAAATATTAAAGCAGGAGAAATACAGTATAGTCAAATAAAATCCATTTCAAAAACATTGAAATCTATGAAAATGGAGATTATAGGAACTCAGTCGTGGACTGAAGCGCAAGTTACAGCAGGAGGAATAGATGTTTCAGACATAAATCCTAAGACTTTAGAGTCAAAGCTTATTCCAAACCTTTATTTTGCTGGTGAAATACTTGATATCGATGGAGACTGCGGAGGATTTAACCTTCAATGGGCTTGGTCATCAGGTTATGTAGCAGGACTTTATGCAGCAGGGCAGAGATTTTAATGCCCTGCTTAATTTTTGTTAAGTTTTTTAAACTATATGAAATAATTTATGTTTATGGCACATTGAACATACCTGTTTTTTATTATTATATACATTATAGTAATAAATTTAATAATGCAAAATATAAAGAAAAACAATCATATTGTTGACAAAGAAGGAAAATAGAAATATATTTCTATTGAGGATTTACATTATTGTATACATAAGTTTTGGGAAAATATAGGAGGAACTTTAAAATGATATATTTTGATAATAGTGCAACAACTAAGCCCCACAGAGAAGTTATAGAAGAAGTCGTACTTTGTATGGAAAAATATTTTGGCAATCCATCTTCTGCTCACAATCTTGGGGTTGAGGCTGAAAAAAGGATGAAAGCTGCAAGAGAAAACGTCGCAAAGCTTATAAATGCAACAGCAGGTGAGATAATATTTACTTCAGGAGGAAGCGAATCCAATAATACAGCGATAAAGGGAATTTTAAAGAAAGGAGACCATGTTATAAGTTCAAAAATTGAGCATCCTAGCGTATTAAAAACCCTTAAAGATATTGAAAAAGAAGGAATAGAGGTTACATATTTAAATGTTGATGATAATGGTATTATAGATATAAATCAGCTTGAAAATTCAATTAAGGAAAATACAAGACTTGTAACTATTATGCACGTAAACAACGAAATAGGTTCTATTCAACCTATTGAGAAAGTGATTGATATAGTAAGAAACAGAAATAAAAAAACAAAAATACACGTTGATGCTGTTCAGTCTGCAGGGAAAATAAATATAGATGTTAAAAAAATGGATGTGGATTTAATGTCTTTAAGCTCCCATAAAATACACGGGCCTAAGGGAGCTGGTGCTCTTTACATAAAAAAAGGATTAAATATTAAACCTTTAATTTCTGGAGGAGGTCAAGAAAGAGATTTGAGGTCAGGTACTGAAAATTTGCCTATGATATCAGGCTTTGGAGTGGCTGCAGGAATTATATTAAATAATATGGAAGATAAAATAAGAAAAGTGAATGAGTTAAAGAGACATTTTGTTGAAAGATTGAAAGAATTTGATGATATAAAAGTTAACAGCCCTATTGACGATTTTCATATAGGTAATATTTTAAATGTGTCCTTTAGAGGAGTTAAAGGGGAGGTTCTTCTTCATGCCCTTGAGGATTATGATATATATGTTTCAACGGGTTCTGCCTGCTCAGCAAAAAAATCTTCTCATAAAAACTATGTGCTTCCAGAAATTGGTCTTGACGAAAAGGATATAACCGGGGCTGTAAGGTTTAGTTTTTCATACCTTAATACAATTGAAGAAGTTGATACTACTATTGATGCACTTAAAAAAATTCTTGCGTTTTTAAGGAGGATAAAGAAATGAAAAAGCTTCTAGTAAAATATGCCAGCGAAATTTCTCTAAAGGGTTTAAATAGAAAGGCTTTTGAGGATTTACTTATAAAAAATATTAAAGAAAGAATAGGAAAAAATCATAAAATAACAAAGGATCTTGGACGAATTTTTATAGATGATTATAATGAAGATATGATGAATAAAATAACAAAGGTGTTTGGAGTTCAATCTGTTACAGTTGCAGATGTAACAGAAAAGGATTTAGAAAAAATTGGAGAGGCAGCTGTTGCACAGCTAAGGGATATTAATTTTAAAACCTTTAAAGTAGAAACAAAAAGGGCAGATAAAAATTTTTCTATGAATTCATTAGAAATTTCTAGGGAAGTTGGAGGATATATACTTAAAAACATTTCGAATATAAAGGTTGATGTACATAATCCTGATATTGTAGTAAATGTTGAAATTAGAGAAAATGCCTATATTTATTCTAAAGAATATAAAGGGGCAATGGGAATGCCCTATAAAAGCGCCGGGAAAGGTGTACTTCTTTTGTCAGGAGGAATAGACAGCCCCGTTGCTGGGTATATGATGGCAAAGAGGGGACTTGAAATAGTTTGTGTATATTATCACAGCCATCCATATACAAGCGAAAGAGCTAAGGAGAAGGTAATAGAGCTTGCAAAAAAGTTATCTGAATATACAGGAAGGATTAGGCTTTATGTTGTTCCTTTTACAAAAATACAGATGGAAATAATAGAAAAGTGCAGGGAAGATGAACTTACGATAATAATGAGAAGGGTTATGGCAAAGATAGCGGAGGAAATATCAAAAATAGAGGGAGGACTTTGCATTGTAACCGGGGAAAGCCTTGGCCAGGTTGCAAGTCAGACTTTAGAGAGTATGTATGTAACTACAAATGGAATTAATATGCCTATATTCAGACCTCTTGTTGGAATGGATAAAGTTGATATTATGGATATATCAAGGCATATAGGAACCTATGATATATCTATACTTCCCTATGAAGACTGCTGTACAATATTCGTACCAAAACATCCTAAAACAAAACCAAGGTTAAGTGATATTGAAAAATCAGAAAGTGCATTAAATAAAGAAGAATTAATTAAAGAAGCTGTGGAAAATTCTGATATAATTGATATATAATAGAATTGTAAATTGATAAGAGGGGGATTGCTATGAAAAGGGTAAATTTTAATTTTAAGGATTCGGCAGGAGAAAATATATATGTTTATAAGTGGATGCCTGATGATGATATAGGTTTAAAGGCAGTTGTTCAAATATCTCATGGACTTGCAGAACATGCTAAACGCTACGAAAATTTTGCAGAATATTTAACATCTAATGGATATATAGTTTATGCTAATGACCATAGAGGACATGGAAAAACTGCAGGAAAAAAAGAAAATCTTGGATATTCGGGGAAAGATGGATTTAATTGGATGGTAAAGGATTTAGATGAACTAAACGAAATAATAAGAAAAGAAAATCCAAACCTTCCAGTGTTTTTATTCGGGCACAGTATGGGCTCTTTACTTTCTCAAAGTTATATAGAAAAATATGGTGAAAAATTAAAGGGAGTTATTCTTTCAGGTACTATGGGAAAGCAAGGGATTATGCTTGATATTGGAATAATGATTGCAAAAAACGAGGTTAAAAGGCTTGGACCTAAGTCTCCAAGTTTAAGACTTCAGAAAATGTCCTTTGGAAGTTATAATAATAAATTTAAACCTGTAAAGACTGAGTGCGATTGGTTAAGCCGCGATGAAAAGGAAGTTGATAAATATTTAAAAGATGAATTCTGCGGATTTCCGTCTACAACAAGTTTTTACTATGATTTCTTTAAAGCATTAAAGGAGATACATAAAAGAGATAATATGAGCAGAGTTCCTAAGGAATTGCCTATATATGTAATAAATGGAGACAAGGATCCTGTTGGCAGCAACTGTAAAACAGTAAAATGGCTTATAGATGAGTATAAAAGGCTTGGTATAAGGGATGTAGAATATAAGTTTTATAAAGATGGAAGGCATGAAATGCTAAATGAAATAAATAAGGATGATGTAATGAAAGATATATTAAATTGGATTAATAGTCATATATAAGAAAAATGAGAGCATAAAGCTCTCATTTTAAATTTAGCGTTTAAATTCTCTTGAACCTAGATGTCTTTCTTGTTTTCTAGCTCTACGACATTCTGGACATCTTAAAGGTTCATTTTGGAATCCTTTTTCTTTATAGAATTCCTGTTCTCCTTCGGTAAATAAAAATTCTTTGCTACAATCTTTACAAACTATTGTTTTATCGGACATTTTATAAACCTCCTATGGTTTGGGATTAGGGATTTAATAACTCAAAGACTTAAAATCCCTAATCCCATGGATTAGGTTCTTTGTGTATTAAATCGCCATTTATATTATTTCCCAAAATATTTTAATTAAAACATATTTTTGGATATTTTATTCTTTATTTTTTTGCAATCATTGCAATAACCATATATTTCAAATTTATGATTTTCTATATCAAATCCAGTTTCATTTTTTATTTTATCTTCAAAATCTTTAAAGGGACATTCTTTTATTTTAACTATTTTATTGCACTTTAAACATACTATATGATGGCTATGGTTATCTTCATACATTTGGTATCTATATATATTATCGTTAAAAGGATTATTTTTAACGATAATATTTTTTTTAATTAGAATATCCATAGTTCTATAAACTGTGGAAAGGTTTATAGATGAATTATTCTCTTTTAATAATAGATAGATTTCTTCTACAGATAAAGGTTTGTTTGAAGTATTTAATATTTTAATTATATCTCTTCTGTGTTTTGTAATTTTAATCCCATTTCCTAAAAGTACCTTATTTATATATTTATCCTTCAAAAAAATCATCCCCCTAAACAGATTATATATGTTTTTTAAATTTTCTTCTTGTATTAAAATTATTTAATCTGTTAATGATTAAAAGACAGATAAGCAAAATTACATTGATTATAACGATTGTTCCTCCTGGTTTTAAATTAGCATAATATGAAATAAAAAGTCCAGAAATTGTTGAAAGCTCGGAGAATACTATTGAATAAATAAAGGTTTGTTTGTAACTTTTAGCTGTTTGAAGTGCACAAGCTACTGGAAGAACCATAAGAGAGGAAACAACAAGTGCTCCAACTGTTCGTGCTGAAATAGATACTGTAACTGCTGTTAAAAGAGTAAATATAAAGTTTATTCTTTTGACAGGTATGCCGCAAAGCTTTGCAGATTCTTCATCAAAGGTTATATAAAACAATTCTTTGTATAAAAGTATTACGGTTATAATTACACAAAGACTTAAGATTATTACCATTAATACTTCTAAACTGCTTACTGCAACGATGCTTCCAAATAGAAAACTGTTAAAACTTGAAGAGTTTTTAACAAATCCAGACAGTATTCCTGCAAGTCCTATTCCTGTTGACATTATGACTGCTATTGCTATTTCAGCATATTTTGGGAAGGACTTTCTTATCATTTCTATGCTAAAGGCAGCAGCAATAGAAAAAATTATTGCACCAAGAACTGGATTTATACCGAAGGCAAGACCGGCAGCAACTCCCGCTAAAGAGTTGTGGGATAGGGAATCTCCAATCATGGACAGCCTTTTTAACACTACTATAACTCCGATACATGGAGTTATAGTAGCGATAAAAATACCTATTATAAAAGCTTTTTGCATAAAGTCGTATTGAAAAATGTCTAACATTTGATACCTTCTTTCTTTAAGTTGTTTTTACAATTATGATAGTCTAATTTTAAATCAATGCCATAAATTTGTTTTAAGAATTCTGTCTTTATATTTTGGTTTTGAGTATAATTTATAATACCGTTTTCGCCTAAATATATAAGATTATTTGCATGGATGGCAATGTCTTGAATATCGTGAGTTACCATTATTATAGTTATGCCTAATTCTTTTTGTAATTTAGATAAAAGGCAATAAAGAGCGCTTTGGGATTTTGAATCTATTCCAACGGTAGGTTCATCAAGAAAGAGTATTTTAGGATTATTTACTAGTGCTCTTGCTATAAATACTCTTTGTTGCTGCCCCCCTGAAAGGTTTCCTATAAGTTTTTTAGAGCAGTCTTCAAGCCCTACTAGCTTTATGGCTTTTAAAATCATATCATGATGAGATTTATTAGAAATTCTAAATAGTCCTATTTTTGAATATATATTTGCACCTACAACTTCTTCAACTGTGGCAGGAAAACTTGTATTAAAGGAATTTGATTTTTGAGAAACATATCCTATGCTGCTCCAATTATTGAAACTATTTATATTTTCACCTAAAAGTTTAATTTCTCCGCTAAGAGGAGTTAATATTTTTAACATTAATTTTATAAGAGTGCTTTTTCCACTTCCATTGGAACCTATAATTCCTAAAAAATCTCCCTTTTCAACTGAAAAATTAATATTTTTAAGTATTAAATTGTCAGCATATCCAAAACTTAAATTATTAACTTCAACAACCTTCAAAATATCACCTTCTATTGTAATGCTTCTTTTAATGCATTAAGATTTTCTTTCATTACAGAAAAATAGTCCTTCCCATTTTTAATATCTTTTTCACTAAGTCCTTCAAAGGGATTTAAAACTGCTGTTTTTGCTCCTGCTTCATTTGCAATTACCTGCGCAACTTTTGGACTTAAAAGTTCTTCAAAAAATATGTATCTAACTTTATTATCTTTTGCAAATTTAACTATTTCAGCCATCTTAGAGGGGGTAGGCTCAACATCACCTGATAATCCATCTATGGCTACCTGATTTAATCCATAGGCGCTACAAAGATATCCAAAGGCTTTATGGGATACTACTATATTTTTACTTTTAAAGGTTAAAGCAGCATTTTTATATTCTTTGTCAAGCTCATCTAATTTTTTTGAGTTTTCCATGAAGTTCTTTTCATAATAGTTTTTGTTAACAGGATCTGCTTTTATGAAGGCATTTTTTATTGCTTCCATCTGTATTTTTGCGTTGAGAGGATTTAACCAAACATGAGGGTCATATTTTAAATTTTCATCATTATCTTCATTTTGTAATAGACTTATTTTTGCTGATGTTTCAATTGTTATTAATTTTTTATTGTTTAAAGAGTTTATTACCTTATCTATCCAGTCTTCCATTCCAGCACCGTTATATATTAAAACATCTGCTTTTTCTAAATTTGCGATATCCTTAGGAGAAGGCTCCCAATCATGGGGTTCTATGCCCGAAGGAACAAGGTTTATAAGGTTAATTTTATCGCCTCCAATTTTTTTTGAAAAATCATACATAGCATAAAAACTTGTGCATACAGTTATTTTTTTTGATTCATCGGTGTATGTACTGCTTTTTCTGCTACAAGAACTAGTTAACAGTATAATCATAATTGTTAATACTATAAAAATTTTTCTTTTCATTAAACTTCCTCCCTAAATGCGAATCGTTTGCATTTTGCTTTTATAATAATATAGCAATATGGGAATAATTTCAATAGTAACCTTTTAAAAAATAAATTTAAATTTTGCTGTTTTAAATTTAATTCATATGATATAATATTTGTAAAAATACATAATATAAATCTAATAAAACAAAAAATATTCGCTATATAACAAATATTAAGTAAGGAGTAGAGAGGATGAATAGCAATATCAAGAGATTGTTTATTGAAAAAAAGCCTGGCTTTAATGTGGAAACTATAAGATTATTAGAAGAAATAAGAGAAGGCCTTGGAATTAATAATATTAAGGGGGTAAGAATTTTAAATCGATATGATATTTCTAATCTCTCAGAGGAAGAGTTTGAAAGGGCTAAAAAAAATGTTTTATCAGAGCCTGCTGTTGACTTTGTTTATGAAGAGGAAATTAAAATAGATGAAAAGGATAGAATTTTTGCAGTTGAATATCTTCCTGGGCAATATGATCAAAGGGCAGATTCTGCGGCTCAATGTATTCAGATATTGACAGGAAAAGAAAGACCTTTAGTTCATTCCTCAAAGGTTATAATATTAACTGGAGACATATCCGATGAAGAGTTTGAAAAAATAAAAAAATATTGTATAAATACTGTTGATTCTAGGGAAGCAAATCTTGCAAAGACAGATAAAATAGATTATGCTTTTGAAAAGCCAAAGGATGTTGATATCCTTGAAGGATTTATAAGTTATACTGAAGATGAGCTTTTAAATTTCTATAAAGAAAAAGGATTTGCTATGAGTTTTGAAGATTTAAAGTTTTGCAGAGATTATTTTAAAGAAAAAGAACATAGAAATCCTACTATTACAGAAATAAGGGTTATAGATACTTATTGGTCAGATCACTGCCGTCATACTACATTTCTAACAAAAATAAAGGATATAAAATTTGAAGAGGGTAGTTATAAGGACATATTTGAAAAAGCATATCGTGAATATATTTTATCAAGAGAATATGTATATGAAAAAAATGATAAAGATATATGCCTTATGGATATTGCAACGATTGCAATGAAGGAATTAAGGAAAAGAGGTCTATTAAATGACCTTGATGTATCGGATGAAATAAATGCATGCAGCATTGAGGTTGATGTAAATGTAAAGGGTGAGAATGAAAAATATCTTATTATGTTTAAAAATGAAACCCATAACCACCCGACAGAAATAGAGCCTTTCGGGGGTGCTGCCACATGCCTCGGAGGGGCTATCCGTGATCCCTTGTCCGGCAGATCTTATGTATATCAGGCAATGCGCGTCACCGGCAGCGGTGATCCGAGAACTAAGGTTCAAGATACGATTCCCGGCAAGCTTCCACAAAGAAAAATCACTACCGGAGCAGCAGCAGGCTATAGCTCCTACGGCAACCAAATCGGTCTTGCCACAGGACAGGTTGCGGAAATATACGATGAGGATTATGTAACGAAAAGGATGGAAATCGGTGCGGTTATCGGTGCGGCACCGAAGAATAATGTTGTTCGTAAGAAGCCGGAAGCCGGGGATGTGATCATCCTTTTGGGCGGCAGAACCGGTCGGGATGGCTGTGGCGGAGCGACAGGCTCTTCCAAGGAGCACACCGAGGAATCGCTTCTCACCTGTGGTGCGGAAGTCCAAAAAGGGAATCCGCCGACCGAAAGAAAAATTCAACGGCTTTTTCGAAATCCTAAGGTCAGTACCCTGA
>JAOADY010000086.1 GCA_026417075.1 Caloramator sp. | reverse complement strand
GGCTTGGATATACTGCTACTTTTATTGTCGGCTTTACCGCCGCCTTTACAACGCTTAGGGGGGTTATAAGCATTAAAAGGGTTAATAATACTGTTAATATCTTTTTCATAGAATTTGCCTCCTTTGTACTTATCTTAATTAAATTATATACCAGTTTGCTTTCCATTTCTACCTTATATTACCTATTACGACAGGTTAGTATTTTTTATGCTTTTGCTTAAAAAATAAAGAAATTAGCAAAAACAAAGACACTCTAAGAAGAGTGCCCAAATAATGTTTACTTTAATACTTTTTGTGCTATAATATAAGTAAAGGCAATCGGCACCGCAAAGTGCGGTTGCCCATTAGAGCGTTAATAAATTTTTATAGCCACTCTGTTGGGAGCAGGGTGGTTATTTCTTTCTGTTGGATTGCAAAATTGCTATAACGAACATTCCGAACATTATCATTAGAGATAACGCTTCGTATGTATTCATCATAAGCAACCACCTCCCTTCACGGGAAAGTGGCAACCACACCCTGCTTTATCCGACTACCTTGTTTATAGGATATCACAAAAAGTATATATCTACAATATAGCCTTGTATTTCCCCTTTTAACCTTTTAATTGAAATTGATATAATTATATCATCATATCATAAAGAGGTTATTTTATAATACCATTTTGAATAATAATATTAGGATAGGCTTTATCCTTATCTGGTACTTTTAATGCTTTTATTTTACCGTATCTTTGAAGGTTTTCGATTATATGACATTCTTCTGGTTTAGTAGCAATTATAAGTGTAACTGCTGGTGTATTTTTATCAAATGGATCTATATATTTTCCTGTGCTATCAACAGCACCTAATACTCTTATCCCTTGTAATTTTGTTTGAGTTGTACATAATAAAGGATTATTATTATTTATTAAAGTAAAAATAATATCAATCTTATCATCTTTTCTAATAGTACCTCCAACACAATCAGCAAGATTTTCAAAAGTTATGGCCATCTCCCTTTCACCTTTATTTAAAGTATAACTCTCAACATCAGATTGTGAACCTATCCTATTTTTATTTAAAACCTCATTTGCATATATATTTTCTTTTGCATACAACCCTTTTATTTCATCCATCGATTTTACAGTATTAATATCCACACTTGTAATTGGAACATCTTTTAAAATAAAATTATTAAGATTTAATTGTTCCTTCCGTTTAATATCTTTAATACAATAAACAGCTTTTGCTGTAGGAGTATATTTTACAAGTGTTTTTTCAACTGCAATAAGAGATATAAAAACAATAACTGTAATAATTAAGCTTAATATAATAAGTTTAAACTTGTTAAAAATAATATCCCCTCCTATCAATTAGTTATGTTTGTGTCTGCATGAACAAAAACTTTTCTTAATTTTTTATCTGAATCTAAAAATGTTTGAACATTAAAAGAAAGCTTTGTATATATAGAAGTTTTAACAACCCTGTTCCCTGATGGACTAAATACAGGATTTAACCTTACATCATTGACTATAGTTTCATCAAAATTGTTAGCAGCAGTGTTATAAGTAAATATTTGCATAGAATACCCTGAAACATTGTAAATTATATAACTTTCAATATTAACATTTCCAACAGCAACACTTCTATCTGTGCCATTCATATTTTCATCAAGATACATATTCTTTTTAAGATAAGTTTTAAAAGTTTGAAAGGCTTTCATAGGTTCAGATATTTTAATTACAGGTGCTGTATCTCCAAGAGCTTTTAAATCAATATCCTTATATACCGCCAAGTTGCTCAAGACAATATCGTCCTGTGCTCTTTCTGCTTTAATATTTATCATATAAATTTCAAGTGTAAACATGATGAGTATTATTAAAATAAATAAAATCCATGAAGATAGAATAATAATTTGAACAGCTCCTTTGTTTTTTTTCATTCTAAAACCTTCTTTGATGTACTGGATTTTTTTACTTTCATAGGCATTATTTTTTCATTTGATGTTACCAAAAGCCCATTTATCGTTTTTTCAATCTTTTTAAATTTATACTCGACTTCAAGAGTAATTTCACCTCCAAAATCAACTGGAGCCATTGTTGCATTTATCGTTAAATCTGGTTCATTAAAACCACTACTTATAAGCTCTGTTTTTAAATTATTGAGGTTTAAAGGAGAAAGCCCTCCGTCTTTCTCCATAATCAAAATATACTTTCTTACCTTTTGGTTAAGTGTTATATACTTTACAATCGGCTGAGTATATTCAATCGTATAAACAAATATCATAAAAAAGAAAATAAGGGATATAATAAATGCTAACATAACATCTATGTACCCCTTACTTTTTTTATTTAACAACTTTTTCATACATATCTACTCCAAACTTTAAGAAACAGCAGAAAAAATTTTTGACAAATTATTAGAAAGCCATGTTTTAATTGCGGTAAATGTTTCTGATACAGTAGTTTTAATTAGCGGCCATCCTATAATTAAAAGTGCTGCACAACCAACACCAATAGCAAGCCAGTAATTTATTTCCCCCTTTTCTTTTTTACTTAAGATTTTTTTTACATTTAAAAAAAGATTTGTTGTGATAGAGATATAGTATTCTTTTAGCATTTTAAAACCTCCTATTTAAAAATATTTATTAAATTTTCATTCAACTGTATGCTGAATGAATAAACTACAAATAAAATAACACCAAAGAATATAATTACAGCAATAAGAGCAAGCTGTGAATCTATTTTCTTTGTTCTTTCCTGAATTCTAAAAATATTATTAGCTTTTAATATATCGCTCTGTTTGTTTAAAATATCTTTAGATTTTCCTGTTTGAAGAGCTTGTTTTATACTAAATGCAAAACTTTTAAGTTCAATAAGATTAAACTTGCTGACAAATCTATCCATTGCATCAGCAGGATTTTTAGTAATATTAATCTGTGCTGCAAGTTCTATCAAAGCATTTTTTAATCTTTTGCATTTTGGTATATCATAAACCTCGCAAAGAGCAGTACCAAGTCCTACACCAGCACTCGTCTGGACATTTAAAATATCACAGATATCAGGTAAATCATAAAGTATTTTTTTATTATCATCTAAATTGCTAAAATAATATATAATGTCTATTAAAAAAAAAGCTATAATAATAATTAAAAGAGATATATAAAAAGGTCTTTTTGCAAAACATGAAAGTAAAAAGAAAAATAATGCAAGTGCAATTTTTATAGCATAAAATTTAATTGATGTTAATTTTAACGGATTTCCTAAAATATTTAACTTATTTTGAGTATTTAATAAAATCTTTTTTCTTTCTTCGTTTGAATAGATGTATTTTTCAAAATTTTTTAGTTTTTCTTTGCTAATAAATTTTTTACAACTTGCTTCATCAATTTTCCTGTTTAATCTTATAAATATAAATTTAATTAAATAAAAGATTTGAAAAAACACACAAAAAAATAAAACTACTTTCAATGAATAGTATAGTTTTACTATTGTTATCCCTCCTTTGACAAAATAAAAAGAGCCTCTTAAGCTCTTTTATTTTTTATCATTATTTATATTACCAAATGCTTTTGTAATATCTGGCTTGATTACTTTAATTTGTTGATTAGATATTTTATCTTCGTATTCTTTAATAATTTCTTTGAATATTCTTTGAAGTATAATTATTATTCTAATTGAGGTAGTTAAAAAATAGACTAACATGAAACTCCATAAAACAAAAAAATTTCTGGAAGTATTATTATTATAATTGGATATAGGAATTATAGTTATAGATAACAAAACTAAAATAAACCCTACAATAATTGGAATAAAGAGATATGAATTAAATAATTCTGTTGCATTGTTATTCTGTATTCTCTTTATCACTCTTTTTCCAGTTAAAGCAATTAATATAGATATCATTGTTGCAAGAAATCCAATAAATATTGCACCTAAATTAATAACACTTGATAAAATATCCTTAAAATTATTAATAGAATTAGGATTATATTTCCCTAAAAAAATATATATCCCAAAAAATATT
Organism: Caloramator sp.; assembly: GCA_026417075.1. Classification (GTDB taxonomy): domain Bacteria; phylum Bacillota; class Clostridia; order Clostridiales; family Caloramatoraceae; genus Caloramator_B. Next base: position 19,017 of record JAOADY010000086.1, on the reverse strand, counting down.
GAGATTATAAACGGTAAATATTTTTCTAATTTTAAAAGAAGGACATCCTTATTAAAGCCCTTCATTAACAACACCTCAATCTAATTAATTCTTTAATCATTTATACCAAATAATTCTCTTAAGAAAGGAATTCTTTCTTCGTATTTTGATTTCATAACATTAATAACTCTATTGTATTGTATAGGATTGTCTTTACCATATTCCATCTTTTCAACATCATACAACTTTCCTTCAATTAAGTCAATTACTTCTATTTTCGCATCCTCATGCGGTTTTTTGTAAATTTCAATTTTTGAAAAACCATTTATACCTTTTAAATCCATTAATCTTAAAACCTCTTGTTCATCTAAAGTATTAATATTGCCTTTACCTCTCCCTATTGACATAGTAATATTTACATTTATTGCACCAAAGCCTTCAACGCCTTTTATAATTTTATATAGCGAAGAATTTTTAGGTAATATATCTTTATCTAACGCTGTTTCTGCAAAACTTAACATTATTTTTTTAAAATACTCTCCTGTTCTCAATTGTCTAAGTTCATCTGGAACAGGAATTGGACAAAATTGAATTATGTATTGTGGATCATTCATAACATAATTAAAAAATCCTTCTATTCCTGATATTCCTAAACTATTTCTGTTTCTTTGAACAGCAATAGTATGTAAAGTTTCATCATATAATACAGAAACTTCTTCACCTACCCATTCATCATCATCAAGATCAAGCATTGTATATTCTCCTCCATCTGTAGCAATACCTGGCAGTACATCTTTCCTAATCCTTAAGAATTGCATCTTCCAATATGGACTGTCTGTTTCTTTTTCAATCAGTTGTAATCTTGCATCTTCTCCTCCAAATGTATATGTATTTTCAGCTGATGTTCTTGTTATTGCTACACTTAATAGCCCAGCTAAGTCAAAAAGTTTTAAATCATTACTAACTGTATTCCTTTCTTGGTCATACTCTCTGCAACAAACTCTAAAGTAATCAATCCTTACATTCTTGATACCCATAATATTCCCCCTTAAGCAAAATTATTACGATTATTTAATTCTATATTTTACCTTATATTCCTTCATTTTGTCGAATAAAAAGCAGCCTCGGGGGAAAAGGCTACATATTAGCATAATGCTGTACTTCAAATAGCAATGCTACTTATAAACCTTGTTTTCAAATACTATTATCTCCTTAATAATCGAACTTTTCAATAGTTATAGATTTGTAAACTGCAAACAAATAAACAAAAATATTAAAAAATACAATAAGCTGCCCTGTAAACTCCTTTCTTATTGCTATAATTAAATATGGATTAATCTGTATAAGACCATACATTATAGCAAAAGATATAAGCATCATAAGGTAGATAACCCCTCTGCTTTTCCTTACTTCACTTTTTCTTCTATCTCTTTCTATAGTATAATCCTTCATAATTTTGTTGAAATTACTTAACACTTCAACAAAACTTCCATTGTCATATTTACAGCAAAGTTGAAGATTTTTAATAAGAAGTTTAAACTTTTTATTATCAACCTTATTTTTAAGATTTTCAAGGGCATCAAAGGGGCTTATCCCATACCTTACTTCATTTACAAAAGCTATGCAAAATGTTTTTAAAGGCTCTAAAAGATATGGTATAGCCTTTTCAATTGCAAAAACTATATCATTTTTTACATGGCAAAAATTAATAAGTATATTAATAAAATAAACAAGCTGGCTGTCAATTTTAGAAGCATTTTTATAGGCTAAAATATTCAAAAGAAATCTTATTAAATTAAAAGAAAATACTCCTGTTAATATACCTGCAGGTATGTTATAAAGTATTCTATAAACAATTAAAAATGCTAATATTGAAAAAAGTACAGATACAAGTAAAAACAGCTCAGATGTAAAAAAAGGTATCCTTTTTCTTATATTAGACTTCTCAATAAGGATATCTGTATCTTTTATATAATTTCTTCTTTTATTTTTAAATTTATAGTACTGTGCATATCTTAGTTTAAGAACCCTTTTTTCATACTTGTTATTTAATCCCTTAAGGCTTTTTGAAATTTTTTCATTAATCCTTGTATACTTAACAAAAGATAAAAATAAATAAATTAAACTAAAAATTGATATAAATAATATTGATTTTAAAAGTCTAAAAAAAATATTAATATAAAATCCCTCCCTTAAAAATCAATATTTTCAAATTTCATTTTTACTTTTTCACAGCTTTCATTAATTTTTTTGAAAGATCCTTTTACATTCTGAAAAACAGGATTAAATAATACTTCTTTTTTATCATAATCATAACCTGCAACTTCAATTATTTCTGCCGCTTTAAAATCTTTCATAAAAATTATTACATCTATTGAAGATAGCATTTCAAGAAGAGTATCCTCTTTTATATCTGTTTTGCTATATTTCATTAAATGTATAATTTTCTTTAATGCTTCTTTTGCAGAAGATGCGTGAACACTTGTCCAGCCTATATGTCCTGAATAAATAGCATTAAAAAAATCAATAGCTTCTTCGTCCTTTATTTCTCCTATTATCATATAATCGAGATCAATTAAAAAACCATTTATAGTTAAATCTTTAAGTGTGTATTCCTTATCAGTTTCACCTGTTTTGTATTTTACAACATGAGATATACAATCAGGATGGCTTGTAAAAAGCTCTGGTGATTCCTGTAAAAGCAGTATTGAGCATTCTTCAGGTATATAATCAATGCAGGCATTCATAAAAGTAGTTTTCCCCGATGCACCTTTACCACACCAAACAATGCTGCATTTTGATTTTATACATTTTAAGATGTACCCATATATATCATAATTAATCATTTCAACGTCAATTAAATTTTTTAATGTAAGTTTAGATTTCGGTATTTTTCTAATAGAAATAGCAGGAGAATTATTACAAACAGGAGGAATACTGATGTTTATTCTTAAAATAAAATCTTTGTGTGTTTTAGTATCCGTAAGCTTTTGTATAGCATTAAGCTCACTTAAAGCACCACCACATTTAATACTCAAATAATAGCAATAATTCATAAGCGATTTTTCGGATGGAAATTTAATATCAGTATTCATTCTCTTTCCTTTAACCTTTTTTCTTATATTATCTTTATTTATTACCTTAATATCCGAAACATCTTTATCATCGATAAGCTCTTGAAGGATACCAAAACCAAATAAATAGTTTTTAACCTTTTTTATTAATTCATCCCTGTTTGATATATCATTAAGAACAATTCTATTTGTGTCAATATAATTAATAACCTCCTGTTCAAGTATATCAATTGGAACTATTCCTTTTTCAGTATCATTAACAAGCTTTGCATTTTTAGTTACGAGTTCATAAACTATATCATCAACAATTGTGTTTAGATCATTATTATTCTTTAATTTTTCTTTTATTTCTTTATATCCTTGATTTTGAAGATCAATATATCCTGACATTAAATAATTTCTTCCCTCCCTTTAGCAGTCAAATTTGCTTTCCTTTTTTTAAAAACCTTTGAAAACCATGTTTCGGGCTTTGGAATATATCCAAGTTTTTCGATTATTTCAATGTATGAAGCAATATCTTTTTTAGAATAAGATGTTAATATAAATGGAGTCCCCTCTTGCCTATTTAAAACCTCTTCCCTATAAGGATTAAAATGTAAAAAACCTAAAATTTCATATTCTTCAAATATTTTAACTAAATAATCCTTATTAAGACTCTGTTTTGAAAGTCCATCAATAATTATCTTAAACTTTGATTTAGGTATTTTATGATAGTCTATAAGGTAATTTAATATAGTATTAATATTTCTTGCATAGGTATAATTGGCACCGCTTACAGCAATTATTATTGATGCATTTTTAAGTGCTGTATATGTTGCTACAACACCAATATCATTATTAGTATTAATTATTATAGTATCGTAACTTTCCTTAGCAGTTTCAATTAAAGTTTCATAATGTTTTGTAGTTAAAGTACTAAAAAGATTCATATCATAAAGTCCAGTTAACAAATATAGATTATTGAACTTTTTATGCTTAATAGTGAACTCTTCTAATAGTTCAGATGAAAAAATATTTTTTTCTATTGCATAATATACAGCTGAAAGTCCTGTATTAACTGTGTTTAAATCATAAATATCTTTTAAAAATATCTCTTTATCAACACCAAAAAAGTGGTCAAGAGTAGGAAGCATTGAATTCATGTCAATAACAAGTATTTTTTGCATGGATTTACTTGCTAAAAGAAATGCAATTTGAGTTAAAATATCATCTTTGCTTTGATTATTATCTGTTGTATAAAAGGTAATAATCTGCTGTTTTACTGTTCTTTGAATTGTTTTCTCAACAACTTTTTCAACCACTTTAACTTTTTTTTGAAAACTGTTTTGCATTTCATCAATTTGTACATCCCATCTTGCTGCATTAGTATAAACAGAAGGTTTATCTAAAGCTTCAACAATATACGGAATTAAAAGTACTTCATCATTCTCATTAGATTCAGGAGAAATAATATCATAAATACCTAACTTAACAATTTGAGCCATAAGCATATCCCCTGCTTTTCTATTTGGAGCAATTATTATAATTCTTGTTTCAGGTCTTGCAATTCTATATTTTCTTAAAGTTTCAATAAATACTGAATTATCAGTCGGAATATCTGCTTCAAGTACTAAAACATCTGTGTGAATACGAGCTGATTCTTCCAATATTCTTCTAAAATCATCCTCTTTATTAACTATTTTTTTAAATACAACATTCCCGGCTCCAACTGCCTGTACTATTTGATTAATGTTTTTTTCAGTACAGATAACAGAAAACATATTATCACCACCCTTAATTAAAAAAAGTTAACGGATCAAGTGCTTTTCCACAATACCTTATTTCAAAGTGAAGATGCGGACCTGTCGATTTTCCTGTACTTCCTTCAAGCCCTATTACTGTGCCTGCTGCAACCTTTTGACCACTTTTAACAAGAATTTTTTCAAGATGAAAATACCTTGTTTCATAACCATTTTCATGTACTATTATTACTGCATTACCTGCAGTGCCCATAAAGCTTGCTCTTTTAACTATTCCATCTTTGGCAGCAACTATTTGTGTTTCAAAAGGAGCTCCAATATCAACTCCATAATGAAAACCATCGATTCCTTCTACTGGGTCTATTCTTGGTCCAAATTTGCTTGTAATTCTAAAACAGTTAGGTACTGGCCATATAAAATCTTTTTCAATAGGACTCCAGCCCTGAGGCATATCAGAACCTACATCTTTTAGACTATCAAAGTCAAAGTTTCTATACCTTAATACATCATCAATTTGCTCACTTTTCAAAATACCTTCATTAACAAGTTCTGATGCAACTTCATTAAGAGACTTTAAAATATATTTTGTAACTCTTCTTGTCCCTGTTTTAACTTTCCCATCATTATCAACATAGGTATAAGTTTCATTAACCTTTATCTCTTTAAAAAATCTTTTTGCAATTTCTTCAACATGACTATTAGTAGCCTTTGAAAAATCTTGATCTAAAATCACTGCATCTATAGATATTACATCTTTCCAGTCAATTAATATTCCTTTCCCGCTGCTGACCTTATCAGCTGTATCTATGTATATCTTGACTTGGCTTGGAGAAGCACAAGGTATTGTCTTATAGGAAGTTATAGGAATAACAAAAAATAATCCTATAAAAGCAATAGGAATAAGCAAAATAAACATTATAAATTTTATAATCTCATCTGGTTCAGGCAGCAACGTTAATAAAGCTTTTACAGCCCATTGCATTTTATTTTCCTCCTGCTCCTCCAAATATTTCAATTTCAAAATCAGTTAATTCAATAACACAATGAATTCTTTTAGTCCCTGCAACAAAAAGAGCTTCACCCCTTTTGCCACGGGATAAAAGCTCAACTTCCGCTTCTGAAAGATTCATAAGTTTTGTTAATGCTTCAAGATCTTTTTCTCCTTGTCCCATAATTATTTTATAGCAAGGATTATCAAGAAGAGCCTGACCATGCCGTCTTACTGCAGGGTCAAGAAAATCAACAACATTTTGAGTTATTGGCATAAGTCCTCCATTATATTTTCTAATTCGTTTTGAAACATTTCTTAAAAATTGAAGAGCTTGGGGTGTTTCAGGATCAGCAAGGAGATAACATTCATCAACAGGGAGAAATACTTTTTGAGTTCTATCCCTTGAAATTTCATTCCAAGCCCACGATAATATATTAAAATACTGTGCCCTTTTAACAACATCATCGCTTTCTTGCAGAGAATGAATATCAAGCACAATAAAATCTGAATTTATCTCAACAGTTGTATGTCCAGCCCATAGTGAAGAATCTGCACCAATTGCTGCCCTTCTTAAAAGTAGCACAAGTTTTTTATAGTCACTATCATTTTTTTTAGGACTTATTTGTTCATATAAATCTCCTATATGGGGCCATTTATCATTATAAACATCTGCTATATTTGTATTCCATGTTATACCAAATTTTTTATAAAGCAGTTCAAGTTCTTCTTCAAGTATAGCAAGTTCAATATCTGAAAGTCCTTTAAGATAAAGCTTAAAAAACGTTCTTAGAGTTTGAACATGAAGTGCTAAAGCACCTTTGGTCTGTATATCTTTGGGATATAGACTATATTCTTTTTCTTCTTCATCATCTAAAGGAACTACCCTTGCCTGAAGAGGATTAATTCTTCCTTTAATTCCTCCACCACAGTCTACCCAGCTCCCATTTAAGTTATTACATAAGTCTTTATATTCTCTTTCAGGATCAATTGCAATAATTTTTGTACCCTGTGCATATTCGTTTGTTATTATTTTTTTTATTGCCGTTGATTTCCCCATTCCTGGCTTACCAAGTACCGTAACATTAGAATTTGTTCTATCCCCTCCTCTTTTCCAAAAATCAACTAAAGTAATACCTCCTTTTTTATCTCTGCCGAGTATTACACCACTTCCATCATTAATACCTGAACTTGTAAAAGGAAATGATGCAGCAACTGTTTCAGAAGGCATATTTCTTGCACATACTTGAAATATATCATCAGGGAGCATGCAATAAGGACCAGCTGCTATTGTACCGTCCTCCTGCCTAAATAATAATATTCTGCCCCTCATTCCTGATGCAGCAAGTGCGGATTCAACCTCTCTTGTTTTTCTATCTAAAGATTGTAAATCACTGCCTAAAATCATAAGAATACAAGCAAAATAAAAAACATTCTGCTGCTCCCTGTCAATCTTTTTTAAAAGTTCTGTAGCATCTTTATACTGTTGTTCTGTACGCTGCATTAAAAGAGCATTCCCGCCCTGATTTAATCTTCCTAAAAGTTCACCTATGGACTTATTTATTGATTGTATTAATTCTGAAGGATCTGTTGGTGATATATGAATTGAACAAATAACCCCTGGCATATTAGCAATTCTTGCAAGCCATGCAGTTCCAACCTTTGGAGGATAATCTACTACAGCAATAACCCTTCCCATTACTTCACCAAAAATTACATTTTTAGTACCAAATTCAACAGCAGATGGTGCTATAATGTCAAGTAGTGCTGTAAATGTAACATCCTCTTTATTCTTTTTATTCACCCAAACCCCTCCTTTCATAAACAGGTGGCAGATATGGTCCTGTACTCTTAATCCTTTCAAAGGCGGCTTGTGCAGGGTGAGTAAATAAAAACTGAAGATTAACAAGCTCTAAATCCTGACACATTTTTGCATTAAGTTCAGATGTTTTAAAAAGGCTTGAAATCTCCATAAGTTTATTTTTAAGTTCATTTTCATCATTACCTGAAGATATAAAATAAAATTTTCTTTCCAAAGTCTCCCCACTTGCTGCCATTGCAGCGGCTTGTTTTGCATATCCCTGCAGCAGCTTCTTTTTTATATAGTTATCAGTATTTTTAATCTTTTCATCAAGTCCTTTTAAGTAACCATCAAGATCAACTGGTCTTCCTATTGCAAGTATCTGAACATTACATTTAAGCCCGTTTATTATTTCATGAAGTGCTGAAATAATACGTATTTTTTCCTTTTCAGAAAAAAGATCTATATTTATAGGTTCAATTTGAAGTGCAGCTACTTTAATACCATCTTTTCTATAAATAGTTCCGTTTACAACATCAGAAACAGGTAGCCATTCCTGAGTTGATTTATTTCTGCTTTCTTTATTTTTACTCTTATTATTATTTTTTTTAATGATTTTTTTGTCTTTTAGAAACATTTAAATTTATCGCCTCCCAAAAACATAAAGATAGCGTTTTTGTTTTGATTTATAGCTTTTAAAATTCTTATACATCTTAAGAAGTGATGACCCTGTTTTAGGATCAGGACTTACAAGAAAAAAAGAAGCCGCTGTACATATAACAATAAGAAATAATCTTGCAGGTGATTTTGTAAAAGCACCAATTATCTTAAAAAAACAAAAACCAACACAAAATCCTAAAGCTAAAACAAATATTTCAAACCATCCATAACCAGTAAAGAATTCAAACCTTGTCTTTACATTACGAGGAATAATGTAGGATATAAACTCTTCTGTTTTTTCTTCCATAATACACCGCCTTTCATTTTATTAACTTTCTTATCAAAACATTTGTACCTATACTCCCTGCAGCACTACTTACTCCTGAACTATAAGTAAATTGCTTGATAAATGTAGGAGCTTTGTAAGTTACCCACGCCCATCCAAGGAACATCATTATCTTTATTGTAAAATTAGTTGCACCTGTAAGTGAGTAAAATGCTGACTTTATAAGAAAAATTTGTAGTCCTTGGCTTATACATACAATAAGCATTTCCTTAAACCACATTTTAAACAGCGATATATTATCAGAGGTTAAATTAAGAGCGATAAATGCTCCTATAACAGAAAGAAGGGCAAAGTATGCAGCCCTTATAAATGTTTGAATAAAAACTAATGTAAGAATAACAAGGGCTGCAATTGCAGCAATACAAAGTATTAATGATGATTCAAAAAGCTCATTTGTTCCATAACTACTTAAAAAAGAAATATCAATATTTGAACCTTGCCCATTTAAAGCTGAAATATCTGATGCAAAGGTAATTCCAAGATCATACATTGCTTTAGCAATCCAAGGTATTGAAGAAACAACAGCAACTGAATAGAAAGCTCTGATAACAAGCCCTCCAGGATTTGCATCTGAATCACCATAAGAATATAAAATATAAGTTTTTACAGCTTCAAAGGCTATTTTAACCGATATTATTGCTAAAGCCGTATACTGTGCATAAGATATAGCTGATTTTACAACCGGAAGCTCAAGTACATAAAGTCCTTGAGACATAATATTTGTAAGTGTATCAGTATAAAATTTAATAAACTGAGTTACTAAATCAGCAAAGTATTTCTGTATTGAACCAGATACAAGCCTGTATATAACATCCAAAAAAGCACACTCCTTTCATTTTTGCAATACAATGTTTATTTGAAATATGCTAAAAAGGCTGCTATAATTCCTGAAGCAGATTCAGCTATTGCACAAGATATTAATACATTTTTCATTTTTCTGTTTCTGTCTGCTATAACTGAGGCATCACCATCCGATAATGCTTTCATAATAGCGTGATAACCAATCATAACACCTCCTCCTGCTGGTACAAGGACAAGAATCCATGTAAGTAAATCTTTCATAAACTGTACTGTACCTGAAACTATTTTAGGCTCTGCTGCAAAAGCAAAACGGTTTTGTAAAATTAAAAAGAATAGAGCAATTAAGATGTTTTTTATTGTTTTTTTGTTTAATAACTTCATAGTTTAAAACCTCCTTAAAATTTGTATTAAAAAAGCCCTCATTTAGTAAGAGAGCTAAAAAACTATATTAAATGTAAATTGAGAGAGAAGGGCTCGTCGTAGAATATGTGGATATGTGGGCAACTTCGACCTAAACAAAAAAAACTTTAGGCTTTGCTGAAGTTGTCCAAAGGACTGTGGAAAATGTGGTCAGAGCTTCAGGACACTAAAGGAACGCTCGGCTCTGTCCACATTTTCCATCAGAACTGGCATATCCACATATTATAAAAAAGGAATAATAAATTCATCGGAAAATAATTTTTTTAATGTTTTTTCAACTTCAATGTCATTCATGAGATTCAATTTTTCAACAGTACTTTCAAGAATACTATTAAGTTCTTTATCTTCTGTATTTTCCTTAATACTTGCTAAATATTGTAAAATCGATTCCTTTTTTATACTATCGCTACAATTTTTTAAAACATTTGTGCATATAGCAATTTTTATTAATTCTGCTTCCTCAAAAGAAAATTTCATTTTTATTTCTCCTTTCTTTTTGAACTATCTCCACTTGTAGAAGTAAGTTAAACTTCCATTTCTTTAATTTTTATACTTTTATTTATACTCTTCTGCTTTTCATACCGTATTGATAATTCTGCCTGCTTTAAACCATCAGTTATATCCTTTAATACTTTAAATTCATTTACTTTTTCTATTGAAGCATTTATACCTTTTTCAATTTCTTTTCCTAACTGTAAATACTCCTTTCTAATTTCTTTTATGGTAAAAGTCTTATTACTTTTACTATTAAGATTATTTATAAGTTCAGCAGTTTTTTCAGATATAAATTTTATAGCAGGGTATTCATTACTATAATTTTCTATAATTTTTTCTTTTATATTTTTAATATTTTTTTTATCTTGATATTCAAGCTCTTTTTCAAACATATTTTCAATATCCTCAATTATTTTGCTTGATGTTTTTTGAATTAAGGAAAAAGAATTTTTAAGCTCGTCTAAATTTTTACCTTTGCTGTAGTTTGCAATATATTCAAATGAATATTCTCCTGTATCAATACTAAAATGATTAGCAACTATATAAGCTACACTTTCAGCTTGAACTTCTTTTTCAGCTTTATTATGCCTGCCTTCATTCTCTTTGCTATGAAGAATTGAATGAGCATATTCATGTATTAGTGTCTTAACTGTTTGATCTTTCGACATACCTTTATTAATAACAATAATATTATCATTAGGATTATAATAGCCTTTTGCTCCCGTATTAATTTGCATTTCAAGTATCTTTGCTTTTGATATTTTTTTAATAGCATTTATAAGTCTTTCAGCATTAAGACTGTTACCTTTAAGTTCATTACAGATAGAAGGAAGTTCTCTTCCCTGTGTCTGTTTAACATCAAAAACAGTAACTTTTTTAAATGTAAGTCCTTCACCTTGAACAACTTCTTTAACTGGCTCATTAGTATTTGGATCAATAATTACTTGTCCCGTTTTAGCATCAATTTTATTAATTACCTTATCGTATTTATATGGATGTGGAGCTAAAATAGAGATACCTTTCTCACCTTTTATAATACTGCGTCCTAATTTGTTCCAAGTTGAGAAACCTGCAACCATTGTTGCATCAGGTCTTTGAAGAAAAATAAGCATTGTATTTGAAAAACTGTATTTGTGAAATAATGACTGCATCTTTAAAAAAGCTTTAAATTTTTCACTATTCATGACACTTTTAATTCCATCTTCAATTTTTGAAAGCAACTCATTACTTTCTTTATCCATATCACTCATCCTTTCTCAATTATCACAATGAATCTATAACATCATTATCATAACTTTTATCTTCGTTATTATGATACTCAAAATCATCATTGAAATTAATTGATGGTGTCCAAATATTAATATCCAAATTTACTAATCCAATATTTTTAGTTGACTGATTGACTGACTGATTTGCTAATATAAATTCATCATTTGCTGGCCATTTTGATAAATCAGGCAGTGGAAGCTTTGCTGGATATTGTCTTGCTCTTAATATAAGGGATTGGTTGTTTGGCCATCGCAGGATTTCATCAGGAAGTAAAAGTTCACGTCCCGCAAGGTTGTGGGATGTACCCATACTTATATCCTTTCCTTTTATCTGATTTGAATAGCTTTCTGTTTCAACAGTATATTTCCCTGTCTTTTGGGAAACAACCTTTGCAGTATCAATATCAGTTGTTAAAATATACATCCATGTATGGCAATTACCTGTAATTGTTTGTGCTGATTCTTTATAGTGTTTTTTTAGCTGTGCTAAATCCTGAATAGCAAGAGTAAATCTCATTCCTCTGCCACCTGCAACAGTAATTTTTTTATCAAAATCAGTAATAGGAGGAAGATTCCCAAACTCATCAAGTAAAAAATTAACCCTATTGGGAAGTCTTCCTTTATTCTCATTTGCAAGGTTTACAAGTGCCTGATATGTCTGATCAATATATAAAGAAGCAAGAGAATGTCTTGTTGATTTTTCATCTGGTATTACAAGAAAAACTGCACTTTTTATTTTCCCAACATCGCTTAAATTATGATCCTGCACAGCAGTAAGCCAAGCAATAGAAGGGTCGGCAAAGAGTCTAAGACTTGATGCAACACCCGTAAAAAAACTCGCCCTTGTTCTTGCAGGTGCAAGAGTTGCAGGAGCAAAGGCTGCCCTTGCAGGGTGCATTATAGGAAGTTTATTCATATATTCAACAATAGGAGGCAAATCTTCTTCTCCATAACAACATCCAAGAGTGTAAAGAGTTGAATATACTGAAGCCATATGTTTTTGCTCTTTAAAGTCTGCCTGAGTTGCTACAAGTAAAATTAAACTTGCGATAACACTTTCTGCTCCATCACTCCATATAGGTTCTCCTGTCTGTGGTCTTTGATAAACAATAGCATGAGCAATATCCCAGGCATTTTCACTGGCAACAGGGATATTATTAATTTCAACATTTTTATATACAGGCTCTAAAAGATTCCATCTGTTGCCTCTTTTAGGTTCTCTAAAATCTAATAATATAACTTTATAGCCACATTCTTTTAAATAGGCTGAAGTTTTTTCAAAGAGCTCACCTTTTGGATCAGTAATTACCATTGATTCACCTGTTTTCCCAATCTCCCATATAGTTGGGAGAATACACTTTCTTGATTTTCCTGAGCGTGTTGTTCCAATTATAAGAGTATGAGTATCTTCAGTATCAAGCCAAACCTTATATCTTTTGTTAACATCCATACCAAGTACAATTCCACCCTTTTTTGGAGTATTACTGCTATTTGCGTACCAAACTGTTGTTGTTTCATCAGTTTCTTTTTCAGTCTGCCATCTACTTGTACCATGCTGACCTACACCTGCTGATTCAGGACCACCTATACCTTCAGTATTTTTATTTTTTTTTACCGAACCATAGGTATAAATCATAAAACACAAAACAAATATAACTGGCTGTACTGTAAGCCACAAAATAAAAAGTCCTCTGTTTTTATAGAAATTAATAATAAACAAAGGATAATTTAAAAATACTTTTGTCCATCTATTTATAGCAAAAAAACTATACATTTTAAAATAAACAGGAAATATTAAAAGCCACGGAAGAAAAAACATATCCAAAGCTATTAAAAAAAATGATATAATACTTTTTACCCTTTTCATTTTAGAAACTCCTTTTATAAGAAATTAGAAAGAGATTCTATTAAAGTTTCTTGTGCATCTTTTTCATATTTTTTACTATTATCTGTCCTTTGAAAATCATTATTTATATCAGTTATACTTTTGCTGTTTATAATATTTTCTATTAATTCCAGCTTATTCAAAGCATAATCAAGTTTAACAGATAACTCAAAATTATTTATTTGTTCCTTATATGTAACATAAAATTCTATTGCATCCCTTATAAATGAACTTACTTCTCCTTTTTTAAGTCTTGATATTTCCTGCTCTGCTTTTTTCGATAAAGGATTTATGTTTAAAGTAATTTTCACAAGATCACCTCTTTGCAGATAATGCTTGTGCTGCAAGATATCCTTCGGCATTGGCATAAGAGTCTAATAAATAAATATTATTAAAACTTTTAGTAAATATATCTCTTATATCGCTATCTATAGCACCTCCTCCTGCAATAAAAATATATCTTAGGTAGTCAATTTCGTTATCCCATTTAAACTTAATATGAGATATTATTCTTTCTGCAAATTCTTCACAGGCTTTTCTTTTAATATCATTCAAATTAAAATTCTGTCCTGAAATTGTTATATCGCAATTGTGCCATAAGACAGCCTGTTCAATTTTTAAAATTTCTATTTTCTTTTTTGTAAGAGCTTCAATCTCTCTTTGAATAGATTGAAAGATAAGGTTCATACCAATATCGATACTATCTGATAAATCTTCCCTTGGTGCAATACCTTTTTTCCCTTTTGTCATTATTAAATAATCCGTTGTCCTATAACCTATATCAATAATACCTGCTGAAGAATTTACAATATCGGGGTTTTTAACTGTTCCATCAATATTAAGGCAAGCTGAATAATAGGCTCCTGCACCTTGCGGAAAAACAAATACTGAATTTACTTTAGTTCTAACAGTACCATTTCCATTAATATTTACAGAACAATCAAGTCCCTGAAATAGTTTTTTAATTTCATTTTTCTGTTCATTATAAAATCCCATAGGAAGTCCTACAGCAAGATCAACTGGAGAGCCATCACCTAAAATAGATAAAGATGCCATTACTAAAACTTTGATATTTGAATTATTAGCAGCATTATCTTCCCATGTTCTAATTGCTCCCCCTGATGTCATTGCTTTATCACCAACATAAAAACATTTAGATTGATTAGGCTTTCCATATTCCCACATAACGACTGTATACTCATCGTCTATCCCTCCAAGAATACTTCCAAGTCCTTTTGATGTATATGGTGCAACTACACTGGGGAAAAGTATTTTCCTACTTTTTTCATTAACCGCTTTAACATAACCATATCCAACATCAACAGAAATTCTCATAAATATATCCTCCTTTCGTTTTATGACAAAATAAAAAGAGCCTTAAGGCTCATATTCAATATCTTTATTTAAATAATCAGCATAATCATAAGAAATCAATTCTTCAAACTATGTTTCTATCCATCCTTTTTCTCTATGAGAAATAGGTCTTAACTCAAAAATAACTTTTGCCACTATTTGAAGGCAATTTTATTATTTATTACTTACTTTTTTCAATTTTTTATTCAAAAATAATTTATGCACAAGGCAGGTAGGTGAAGTAGGAAATATTTTCGGGAAATAATGTGTTTATGAACTCTCTTCATGAGGGGCTGTTCCATCAACAACTGCAATATCAACATCATGTACAAATATCCCATCAATAGAATTCATATCTGAAGAACAATATATAAAATCTACATCAAATCCAAAGCTTAATAGTTCATCGCCCATCCTTTTCATAAAGGTGGATTTTCCGCATCCTGGTCCTCCTTTTATAATATAAACTCTTTTAGCATCATTAAGTACATAATCAAAATAGGATACAAATCCCTTTGATGTGTTTGCACAAACAAAATAGCATTTTTTATTCCCCATAAATATCCTCCATAAAATAAATCTATATTATATTATGCAAAAGACTAAATTGGGGGAACAATTTTTATATATACTTTTACAAATCCATCCTAACTCCATATTTTTTTAGCCACTCTTTTCTATTTTCATAATCTGGCATAATAAATTCGACTAACTTCCAAAAATCCTTTGAATGGTTCTTATGATAAAGATGGCACATCTCATGAACTACAATATAATCAAAGGCATCTGCTCGTGCCATTGAGCATCTCCAATTAAATAAAATCTCATCTTTTCCCGTACAGCTTGCCCATCTTTTCTTCTGCTCTTTTACCTTTACTGCAGTTGGCTTCTTGTTAAAATATTTCTGATAATATTTTATTCTCTCCTTCGCCTTTTCAAAAGTTCTTTCTCTATACCACTCTTCCATAGCTTTTCTAATTAAATTTTCATCTTTTACAGTAGTTGTTATATAAAACTTTCCTTGAAATAGCTTTACTTCTATCTTTTTAACTGTATCATCAACAATAATCTGCAAGGAATAGTTTCTGCCAAAATACATAAAGGATTCACCATTGACAAATTCACGTTTAATAGGTCTATACTCAATATTAGATAAAACAAACAACTTCTGAACAATCCAATCTGCCTTTGACTTTACTATTCTAATAATCTCTTCATTTTCCATACCTAAAGGGGCTACAACTTTAACCTTATCCGGGGCTTCAATCGTTATCTGAAGTGTCTTTCTTCTTCTATACTCTAAATCAAATTCTATATTTTTCGTACCATACAAAAAACTAAGCTTCATGTAATCCCTCTATTCCTTTAAAGCATAATGTATTTTAGCCAGATTTAATATTTCTACAATTAGTTTATCAATTTTTTCCTTTCCTAATGTTTTGTAGTATTTCTTTATTAGCAAAAGGTTTATATCCCTTTTAACATCATTGGTCTTTGATGGATTAACCGTCCAATCGAGGGGACTGTTTTTTAATAGTTCATCTAATTCAATAGTAATTTCCTTAACCATATCTTCTGTATCAGCTGCTATATACATGGCACTGTCTTCCTTTGCTATATCTTCTCCCACAACAACTTTATTTACAGTTTGATAAATCGCATACTGCTTTTTATCAAGCCCTAATTTTTCAGCTTCACTTTCAAGGCCTTTCTTGACTTCTCTTTCAATAAATTCTTCAAGTTTTTTCTTTCTTTCAATCCAGTTGTTTTCGGTTTCATCTAAAATCTTTTGTAATTTTTCAAGGAGACTTGTATAGTATACAGGGTTTTCATCCTTTTTGACGCTTATAATATGCTTTACTGCATGTTCCATCGCTGAAGCCTGTGCTTCATCAGAAGTTAATGAAGCTACTTTTGTTTTAAAATCATCTTCAAACAAAGTAATTGGTCTTATCCACTGAATTACTCCCTTAGATTTTAAATGCTCCTCAATTATTTTTCTAACCTTTTCCCCGCAATCCGATATATCCATATTCTTTTCAGGTGTATACTTAGCCTTACAAGCAGCCCTTATATATGAGAGCCATTTTAAATCATTTAAAATATCCTTCCCAGCATGAAGAGGGAGCAATGACTCAACATAGGATGAAAACTTTTTGTAGCCTATTTCAAATTCTGCCCTTTTATCCTCCATTTCAAGGACTTTTATTAGGGCATCTAAATTATTTTTATCAATTCCCTTAAACATTCTCATTACAGCTTCTCTAACTGAAAGCATTTCCTTATATAAAGAATCCATTGAAACCATAGGTGTTCCAAGCTCTTCTTTATCGAATACAGCAAGTGCTTCCTCTAAAAAATGAGTTATTCCGTAATAATCTATAATATAGCCGCATTGTTTTGTAATAGTTACATCATCAAATTTTCTTACGCTTGTTCTATTAACCCTTGCTATTGCCTGAAGCAGATTGTGTTCCTTTAACGGTCTATCTAAATACATAACCTGCTCAATCGGCGCATCAAAACCAGTAAGAAGCATATCCTTAACTATAATAAAACAAAGTTTGTCCTTTTCAAGGGGCTTTTTAAATCTGTTTATTATTTTTTCCTGTTCTTCTTTAGTTGTAAAATGTTCTTTTATATGGGGAGGGTCGTTTTGACTTCCTGAAATAATAACCCTTGCCTCAAATCCTTCGCCTAAAATTTCACTCATGTATTTATTAAGTGCATTGTAATATTTAACGCAAGCCTCTCTGCTTATACATACAATCTGTGCCTTAAATCCGTTAGGAAGAATGTTTTCTTTATAATGCTCTAATATATCCTTTGCAATATCTTCAATTCTTGATTGTGCCTCTATAATTGTTCTTTTGTTTGCATATTTCTGTTTAATAGCTTCCTTTTCTTCATCTTTTTTCCCTTCAAAGGCTTCGTCAAATATTTCCTCCAAACTCTCTCCCTTTATTTGAAGTTCCTCTTTTCTTCCTTCATATACAATTTTTACTGTTGCACCATCTTTTACAGCCTGCTGAATAGAATACTTATCTATATAATCTCCAAAGGTTCTTCTTGTAGATTTATCCTCTTTATCAATAGGAGTTCCAGTAAAGCCTATAAAAACAGCATTAGGAAGAGCAGCTCTAAGGTTTGCTGCTGTATCTTTATAATGGCTCCTGTGGGCTTCATCTGCAAGAACTATGACATTTGATTTATTAGTCAAAACTCCATATTCTTTAACAAAGCTTTTTGTAGTTTTTACTCCATTTTCAATAACTTCTCTTTCTTCAGTTTCGTTTTCGAACTTTTGAATTGTAGTCATTATAATCTGAGGCTGTGCATTAGATAAAAGCTCCTTCATTTCAGAGATTGTCTCAGCCCTTACAGGCGTTGTAACCTTTGATAATGTCCTTAAAAAGGTATTGTAAATCTGCTTATCTAAATCAATTCTATCTGTTACAACAACAATAGTTGAATCCTTAAGTTTATCAATTCTTCTAATCTTTCTTGCCAAAAATACCATAGTTAAAGATTTACCTGAACCCTGGGTATGCCAGATTACTCCGCCTCTTGTTATCATGTCCTTGCCATTTATAATTCTATCAATAGCTTTATTTACTGCTCTAAACTGCTGATATCTGCATACCTTTTTTATAGTAACTCCGCCCTCTGTTTCAAATAGGACAAAATTTCTCATCAAATCGAGAAGATTTCTTTTTTCTAAAACACCCTGCAAAAGTATGTTTTGTCCATAATCTTCCGAATCTGCTATATCACCTTTTTCAAATGGATATGAATCCTTCCATTCAAGATAATGGTCATATTGGGAACTGATTGTTCCTATATATCCATGATACTTATTTAGAATTATTGTAAAAAAGTTTGTATAAAAAAGCTTTGGATTTCCTTCGCCAAGCGATGCATCTCTTTCATTCATGTATCTTCTTAGCTGCTCATAAGCCTCTTTCTTGCCTATGTTTTCATTACTGCTTCTTTCTAAAAATGGAGATTTGCATTCCATAACTACAACTGGCATACCATTTATGAAAATAACTATATCAGGTATTATCTTTCCGCCTGATAACGTCTGCACTTCAAATTGCCTTGTTACTAAAAAGTCGTTATTTTCAATATTATCCCAATCAATAAATTTTACTGTATGAAATTTCTTTTTACGGCTTCCGTCTAAATCCTGCTCAACTGCATAATTT
>JAOADY010000054.1 GCA_026417075.1 Caloramator sp. | reverse complement strand
ACAGGGTCTTTCTTTGCCTTGTGCGTCTAAATATGTGCTTTCGATGAAAAAATCTGGCGAACGGAAATTTCCGTTGGCTAAAATTCCAATATACCCTTTTATGTTTTCAAGTAAATCTGAATGTCTTTTCCCTATCATCTCCGCCACTTCCCTACTGTCTATTACAAGCTGTCCATTTTTATTTATTACGGTTAAATCGTTCATTATATTGCCTCCTTTTTATTATTTTGAGGATATCCCTTATTAAATTCCCAATCTTCACCCATTACTTTTAATATAGCTTCTTTAGTTTTATCAATCCCAGTTGCTTCTCGTATGATTATTACTCTTTTTTTTCCACAAACATATTCAGTTTTTATTTTCATTTATTTCTTCTCCTCCTTTTAAGTAATCAAATAATGTTTCAACAGTAATATTTAATGCGTCTGCTATTTTTATTGCTGAAGCAAGACTTATTCTTTTTCGCTTACCTGAAACAATTTCATGAACTGTACTTTGCCCTACTCCAGCTTTTTTTGCCAATTTATACATACTTATTTTATTTTCATTCAATAATTGTTTTAGCGTCATATTATCGCCTCCTTTCTTGTATTAGACATACCGAAATCGGATATCTTGATATAATGATACTTCCGTTTTCGAATTTATTCAACGACATATTTATCTTATATATTGCCGTTATCGGAAAATATGTTGCATTTACTTTATTTTTTTTCATTTTTCTGTAAATTTTACTTTCTGTTGTCGGAAATTATTAGGTGTATTCTCTCAAAATGTGATTTACAAAATTTCAAAAACAATATATAATAATTCTGTATTCAGAAATAAAATTTTAAGGAGGATAATTATATGCCGATATCAATATTAGGACAAAATATTAAAAAAATAAGAGAAGAAAAAGGAATAAGTGCTTATAAATTAAGTAAAATAGCAGGAGTAGGCATATCAACGATATCAGAAATAGAAAATGGTAAAAGACAAAGTTTAAATTCGTCAACAATAGAAAAAGTCGCAAATGCTTTAAATGTAAGTGTTGATGACCTATTATTAACAGAAGATAATAAAGAATATCCTGCAATAGATATCTTCCAAACCATAAATACTATTTTAACAAGTGATGAATTGCTTCTTGATGATATTCCACTTTCAAAAACAGAAAAATCGCAAATAAAAAAAGGAATAAACGCATTGTTTGATATAATAAGGATTCAACGAGGAGATGAAATATAAAAATGAAAAAAGTAGCTTTATACTGTAGAGTATCAAGCGAAGACCAAAAAGAAAGAGACACAATAGAAAATCAAATTGAAATATTGCATACATTTATAGAAATGAAAGGTTCTTTTGAAATATATAAGGAATATTTAGATAATGGAGTGTCTGGTACAGTCCCATTTGAACAAAGACCTGAAGGGAAAAAACTTATAGATGATGCAAGCGAAAAACTTTTTGATACTGTCATAGTATGGAAAATAGATAGGTTTGGAAGAGATACTTTATCTGGTTTAACTGCTGTTGAAATGCTTAGAAAATATGATGTTGAAATTATAAGTGTCACAGAACCATTTGACCTCAACACTCCAACAGGAAGATTCCAATTTATAACTTATCTTAATATGGCAGAATTAGAAAGAAATAATATACTTGATAGAATGTTTTTAGGAGCAACAAGAGCTGCAAAAAAAGGTAAATGGCTTGGTGGAATTGTGCCTTATGGTTACAGAGTAAATAAAGATGGGTATTTAGAAATAGAAGAAACTGAAGCAAAAATAATAAAAAAAATATTTGATTTATATGTAAATGAAGGGCTAAGCACGATAGATATTGCTATTTATCTTAATAATATAGGCATACCATCGAGTTGCGGAACGGGTAAAGGGAAAAGGACAAAAAACATAACTTCAAAATGGCGTTCTGGAAGTATACAAAGAATATTATCGAATAAAACTTATATGGGCATACATGAATATGGAAAACGAGCATCAAGAAGAAAAGAAATTATTACAAGAGAAGTTCCCGCTATTGTTTCAAATGAAGTATGGGAAAAAGCACAAATAACCAAAAAAGAAAATTTAATTATTTCAAAACGCAATAACAATAAAAGAGATTATTTATTAAGAGGGTTAATAAAATGTGAACATTGTGGCAAGACTTTTTATGGTGTTAGTTATAAAAATAGAAATGCCTCTTATGTTTGTAGTGGAAAAAGAGGAGAAAACAAAAGAGTTATCGGTATAAAATGCGATAACTTAAATATAAATGCTGAATTCATTGAAAATCTTGTATGGAACGACTGTTTAGATATTTTAAAAAATTATGATTATTATATAGGTAATTTATCTTTAAAAACTAATAATGAACAATACGATATAGAAAAAGATTTAGAAAAACTAAACATTTCTCTTATTAACAAAAAAAATGAGAAGAATAATATTTTATCATTATATCGTAAAAACATAATTACCGAACAAGAATTAGTAGAACAATTAAATGAAATAAGAAAAGAAGAGGAAAAAATAACAAATTTGGTAAAAATATTAAACGAAAAGAAAAAAAGTTATGTTCACGAAAAAGAATTAATAAACAATTATTCTAATCTTTTAAAAACATATAATAAAAAAATAGATTCATTGACTTTTGAAGATAAAAAAGAAATAGTAAATTTATTAATTAAAAATATATATGTAAAAACTATTATTGAAAACGGTCAAAAGAAAAGTGAAATAAGAATTGAGTATAATTTACTTAAATCTAATAATGTCAAATTTACAACATGTACGGACATGGATTCATTGAGGCAACTAATAAAAACTTTGCTGGATAAATATATTTGCCCTTTACTCTTGATATTGATACTACGCCATCTTCTAAAGGCTGCCTTAATGCCTCAAGAGTATCACGTTTAAATTCAGGAAGTTCATCGAGAAACAGTACTCCATTGTGGGCTAAAGACACTTCTCCAGGAACAGGATTACTTCCTCCACCTATTATTGAAATGCTTGAAGATGTATGGTGTGGATTTCTAAAAGGAGGAAGAAATATCACTTTATTATTATCTTTTAACATTCCTGCTATACTATATAGTTTAGTTACTTCTATTGCTTGTTCATAGGATAGTTGAGGAAGAATAGTTGGTATTCTTTGAGCAATCATAGTTTTTCCTCCTCCTGGAGGACCTATCATAAGTATATTATGATTGCCTGATGCTGCTATTTCTATTGCTCTTTTAACTAATTTTTGACCAATTACTTCGCTAAAATCCAAGTCGTATTGAAAAATATTTTTTTCATCATAAGATTGACTTTCCAATTTCTCCAAATATATTTCTTCATTTAAATAATCTATCAATTCACTTAGAGTCGATATCCCATAAATATCAATTCCATCTACAAACCTTACTTCTTGACAATTTTCATAAGGAATAAAAACTTTTTTAAATTTTGATCGTTTAGCCTCAAGAACCATCGGTAGTATCCCGCGTACACTTCTGATTTCTCCATTTAATGATAGTTCACCAATAAAAATGCAGTTTCTAATATCAGCATTTTTTATAATACCATTGCTAATAAGTATTCCTATAGCAACTGCTAAGTCAAAACATGGTCCTTCCTTTTTTATATCAGCAGGTGCAAAATTGATTGTAATTTTACCTAAAGGAAATTCATATCCAGAATTTTTTATTGCAGAACGTACTCTTTCCTTAGATTCCTTTACAACTGTATCAGGAAGCCCAACCATATTTAATGCTGGAAGCCCATTGTGTATATCTGTTTCTATTTCAATAACAAAACCGTTTATTCCAATAAGAGTTATAGAATAGGTTTTACTTATCATATAATCACCTCTATCAGTAATGATTATTTCCATAAAATCTCAACATAAACAAAAGTACTATATGTTATATATAGTACTTTTTAAAAAAATTTGTTAAATTATTCAACTGATAGATTTTTATATGAAATGAAATAAATATTATTATAACTTAAGCACAATTATAACTATAATCTTCTATTCTCTGTATTTCATAATACAAGTTTATTGCCTTATCAAGCTCCTGACTTATAGAAACAATTTCTTCATCTGATAAGTCATTTTTAATTTTTATCAATTCTTGAAGATATTTTCTTTTTGTTTCTATATAATTTTTAATCTTTTTTATTTCCACCATAATCTCCCCCCCAAGACAACATAATAAAATAAAAATATGTATTTTATATTGATAATTTATTACATTTATGTCATTTTTATATATTTTTTATTAATAAGTTATAAAATACAACAATATTTTATAACTTATATAAGAATATTAATCAAAAGCATCTTTAATTATTAATATAGATTTAACATTGTCCTTATTATCAAAAACTACTTCAACTACATCAAAACGAACTTTACAGTTTAAATTTTTTTTTGATGCCAAATATAGACTTGCTATATTTTTTATTCTGGATTGCTTGTATATATCAACAGCTTCTCTTGGATATCCGAAGCTTTGACTTCTGCGTGCCTTTACTTCTACAAATACCAAGCACTTACCATCTTTTGCAATTATATCTATCTCACCATATTTTGTTCTGTAATTTTTTTGAATAATAATATAGCCATTATCTTTTAAATGTTTTACTGCAATTTCTTCCCCTAATTTTCCTGTAAGCTTATTGTTTAGCATACATTATCACCTAATCATATAAAATTCTTTATAAACTGTTTTCTATGAATTTCACAAATACCGTATTTTTTGATAGCATCAATATGTTCTTTAGTACCATATCCTTTATTTTTATCAAATTTATATTGGGGATATTTATCAGAAATTTTATTCATATATAAATCCCTTTCAACCTTTGCTATTATTGAAGCAGCACCTATTGATATTGATAAATCATCTCCTTTAATTATAGACCTTTGAGGTATATTAATATCCTCAAGGTTTATAGCATCAATTAAAAGATAATCTGGTTTTGTTTTTAAACCTTCTATTGCTCTTTTCATAGCAAGTTTTGTGGCATTTAAAATATTAATCTTTTCAATTTCCTCAACAGTAGCAATACCTATTGAAAAATCCATACATTTATTCTTTATTTTTTCAGATATAATAGTTCTTTGGATATGTGAAAGCTTCTTTGAATCTTTTATTTCAATTATATCAACTTCGGGGTTTAATATAACTGCAGCTGCGTATACTGGACCTGCAAGTGGTCCTCTTCCTACCTCATCAACACCTGCAATAGCCTTAAAATTAAGATTGTAAAGTTCAGTTTCATATATTTTTCTATTATTGTATTCCTCAATCTTTTTCGTGTATAATTCAAATTTATTCTCAAATTTATCTATTAATTTTTTTACACTTTTCCTGTTGTCTTCTTTCAGGATATCTTTTATATTTATAAATTCTTCATAGGTACATTCTGATAATATCTTCTTTAAATCATTAATACTTTTTTTCATGTCTAATCTACCTTTCTTGGTCTTTCAAGGGATATCTTGCCCATTTTTCCAGTTCTATAATCTTCAAGAATTATATTTGATGTTCTTATAGTATCGATATTCCCTCCCGATATTACGCATCCTCTTTTTTTGCCTATTCTCTCTAATGTTTCAAGGGGATCAGAGGAAATCTCAATATTATATCTTTCAACAAGAGCGTTAGGTTTCAATTCAATTATTTCTTTTATAAATTCAAAAGATAGTTCTTCAATATCTAATATTTCATCTTTTATTGCTCGTGTAAATGCCAAATGAAGAGCTGTTTTTTTATCATCAAATTTAGGCCAAAGAATACCGGGAGTATCTAAAAGTTCAAAGCTACTATTAACTTTAATCCATTGTCTGCTTCTTGTGACACCTGGCTTATCTCCTGTTTTTGCCGAAGATTTTGAAGTAAGCTTATTAATAAATGTAGACTTTCCTACATTAGGTATACCCAATATAAGCGCTCTTATAGGTCTTCCTATTATTCCTCTTTCCATCTGTCTTTCAATTTTATCTTTAATCGTCTCTTTCACTATATTATATACTTTTTGAATATTTTTACCTGTTGATGAATCAACATCGATTGAATTATATCCTTTATTTTTAAAATATTTTATCCACTCAGATGTAATTGTATCTTCTGCAAGATCACACTTATTTAGAATTACAATTTTAAGTTTATTCCCAATAATTTTATCTATTTCTGGGTTTTTGCTGCTTTCTGGTATTCTTGCATCTAATATTTCAATTACAACATCAATTAGTTTTAAGCTTTCTGTAATTTCTCTTTTAGACTTTACCATATGACCTGGATACCATTGTATATTCATAATATTACCCTGCCTTTTTAAAGTTCTTAATATATTTTAACCTAATATATTATTCTTAGCAATTAAGATAAAATAAAACAGGACCTATTGGCCCTGTTTTAATATTCATTATTCTATTATTTCTTTTACTCTTGTAGCTGATTTTCCTACTTTTTTTCTTAGATAATAAAGTTTTGCTCTTCTTACTTTACCTCTTCTTGTCACTTCAATCTTATCGATCATTGGTGAATGAACAGGGAATGTTCTTTCAACGCCAACTCCGTAGGCAATTCTTCTAACAGTGAAAGTTTCTCTTAAACCACCATTTTGTCTTTTTATAACTAAACCTTCAAAAACCTGAATTCTTTCTCTGTTACCTTCTTTAACCTTAACATGAACTTTTACTGTATCACCTACTCTAAAACTTGGAAGGTCTTTTTTCATCTGCTCAGCTTCTATAGCTCTGATAATATCCATATTCCTACCTCCTTCTTCCTAGACGTTCATACACGTTGCTGCAGAGGAACGCCCGTAATACACATATTGTATTGTAGCATATATTTGCTTATATGACAACATTTATTTCTGTTTTTTTCTATTTTTTATATCCTCAAGCATTTTAACATCTTCCTTTGATAATTCTATTTTCTTTAAAAGGTCAGGTCTTCTTATATAAGTAACTTTAAGAGACTCATATCTTCTCCATTTTCTTATATTTTCATGATGACCAGATAATAAAACATCTGGAACTTTCATTCCTCTAAATTCTTCCGGTCTTGTATATTGAGGATATTCAAGAAGCCCTGAGTAAAAGGACTCATCTTCAAAACTTTCATTTGAGGATAAAACACCTGGTATTAGTCTTGATACTGAGTCTATTATTGCCATACAAGCAATCTCTCCGCCTGTTAAAACAAAATCGCCAAGAGATATTTCCCTGTTTATTAATGGCATTACTCTTTCATCTATTCCTTCATAATGCCCACATATTAACATAATGTGATTTATATTGCTTAATTCTTTAGATATATTTTGATTGAAAACTTCTCCCTTGGGAGACATTAAAATAGTATATGGCTTATAACCATATCTATTTTTAATATAATCTACAGCATTATAAATAGGTTCAGCCTGCATAACCATGCCAGCACCACCACCATAGGGATAATCGTCTACTTTTTTATGCCTATTAGTTGAAAAATCTCTAATATTGTAAATATTGATATCTACAATATTTCTATCCCTTGCACGTCCTATTATGCTGTACTTAAACAAATCAAACATTTCAGGAAATAGGGTTAATATATCAAATATCATAATAGTCCCTCAATAACATTTATTATCATTTTTCCTTCATTAATATCAATGATCTTAATAACATCTTTTATTGCCGGAATGTAAAAAGTCTTTCCAGTTTCTGAAGTAATTTCATAAACATCATTGCTTCCAGTTGAAAAAACAGAGGTAAGCTTTCCAAGGGTTTTCCCTTTATCATCAAATACATTAAGTCCTATAAGATCAGCAATAAAATAAGTATTTTCAGGTAATTTAACAGCGTTTTCTCTATCTATATAAATATATTCATTTTTTAATTTTTCAGCATCGTTCATAGAATCTATTCCTGAAAGCTTTAATATAGGAAATTGCTTGATATATTTTACAGCTTCAATATTTATTTTTGTATACTCATTTTCTATTTTCATAAAAACATATTTTAATTTATTAAATCGTTTTATATCGTCGGTTAAAGGATATATTTTAACTTCTCCTTTTATTCCATGGGTATTTATTATTTGCCCTATTTTTAGATATTCTTTCATCGAATCACCCTTTTAATACTAAAGAAGAGTTAGGTTAACCTAACTCTTTATATATTATATTATATTATATTATCTCAACAACTACTCTTTTATTCTGTTTTGTAGCTGCTGCCTTG
>JAOADY010000052.1 GCA_026417075.1 Caloramator sp. | reverse complement strand
TGTAAAAAAAATTCTTGAAGTAGGTACAGCTATTGGATACTCAGCTCTTATTATGGCTGAAGCTTCAGGTAAAGACTGTGAGGTTGTTTCTATAGAAAGAGATGATGAAATGTATAATAAAGCCATTGAAAATATAAAAATAATGCAAAGGGAAGATAGTATTAAAGTTATTAAGGGAGATGCTCTTGAAGTTTTAAAGGATATTGAGGGGGAATTCGATTTGATTTTTTTAGATGCTGCCAAAGGACACTATGATAAGTTTCTTCCATTATGTTTAAAACATTTAAAAATAAAGGGGCTTTTAGTGTGCGATAATGTTCTTTTTAGAGGCATGATTGCGACTAATAAGCTTCTTATAAGAAGAAAAATTACTATTGTAAAGAGGATGAGAAAATATTTATCTCATATATCTAATATGCCCGAGCTTGAAACCGTTGTTCTTCCAATTGGGGATGGAATCGCCCTATGTTGCAAGATGGAGGAGGTATATAATGAATAAAATAGAACTTTTAGCTCCTGCAGGAAATCTTGAAAAATTGAAAACTGCTGTTATTTATGGTGCTGATGCTGTATATATAGGGGGAGAAGCGTACAGTCTTAGAGCTATGGCTGATAATTTTGATAGAAAAACTATGGTTGAAGCTCTTAAATTTGCCCATGATAGGGGAGTTAAAGTTTATGTAACTTTAAATATTTTTCCCCATAACGATGATTTAAAGGGAATACCTGATTATGTTAAGCATCTAAGCGATATAGGAGTTGATGCAGTAATAATTTCTGACTTAGGAGTATTTTCTATAGTTAAGGAAGTTGCGCCAGAACTTGAAATACACATAAGTACTCAGGCAAATAATGTTAATTATAAAACTGCAGAATTTTGGTATAATCTTGGGGCAAAGAGGGTTGTACTTGCAAGGGAGATGTCTTTAAATGAAATAAAGGAAATTAGAGAAAAAGTACCAAAAGATTTAGAGCTAGAGTCTTTTGTACATGGGGCTATGTGTATATCCTACTCAGGAAGATGTCTCCTTTCTAATTATATGACAGGAAGAGATGCCAATAGAGGTATGTGTGCTCATCCCTGCAGGTATAAATATTATCTAATGGAGGAAAAAAGACCGGGAGAATTTTTCCCTGTTTTTGAAGATGAAAGAGGAACATATATTATGAACTCTCAGGATTTGTGCATGATACAGCATATACCAGACTTAGTTGAGAGCGGAATTTATAGCTTTAAAATAGAAGGTAGAATGAAAAGTTCATATTATGTTGCAACAGTTACTAAAGCTTATAGACAGGCAATAGATGCTTATCTTAGTAATAAGGAAAATTATGAATTTAATCCAAAATGGCTTGAAGAAGTTTCAAAGGCAAGTCATAGGGAATTTTCAACAGGGTTTTATTTTGGGAAACCTAAAAAACAGATATTTAGTACATCTTCTTATATAAGAACTCATGATATTGCTGGGATAGTTTTAGATTATGATAAATCGTCAAATATTGCAATTGTTGAACAAAGAAACAGGATATTTAAAGGTGATGAAGTTGAAATTTTAACTCCAAAGAGTGATAATTTTATCATAAAATTAAATGAAATTTGGGATGAAGAAGGAAATGAAATAGAAGCTACTCCTCATCCTCAGATGATATATAAAATAAAATCAGAAGTACCACTAAGGCCATTTGATATGCTTGTAAAGGAAAAGGGGGATATTAATGAGTAAACCTATACTTATTGGAATTACAGGGGGAACGGGTTCAGGTAAGAGCACAGTAGCACAGGAGATTTATAAAGGACTTCCGGAGGAACGGATATGCATTATAGAACAGGATTCCTATTATAAAGATCAAAGCCATTTATCCTTTGAAGAAAGAGTTAAAACCAATTATGATCATCCAGATGCCTTTGATACCGAACTTTTATTAAGTCATTTAAAGCAACTTAGTGGTGGTAAGGCTATAGACAAGCCAATTTATGATTTTGGAATACACAACAGGATAAAAGAAACTATAAAGGTTGAGCCTAAAGACATTATAATACTTGAGGGAATTTTAATACTTGCTGAGCCTGAAATAATGAAGATGCTCGATATAAAAATATTTGTTGATACTGATGCAGATGTTAGAATTGTGAGAAGAATACAAAGGGATATAAAGGAAAGAAAAAGAACTCTAGATTCAGTAATTGATCAATATATAAGCGTTGTAAGGCCTATGCATTTGCAGTTTGTTGAACCAACAAAAAGGTATGCAGATATAATTATTCCTGAAGGAGGATATAATAAAGTAGCAATCGATATTATGATAGCAAAGGTAAAAGAGATAGTTGCTTCAAAGCAGAATAAAAATTAATTTTGGAATATATTTATTTTATTACCAAAATATGATAAAATAATATTACAACTCAAAATTTTTTAGTATATAAACATATCCAAACCCTTCTGGTAGCTACAGCACTTACATAAAAATTCTACCGGGGGTGAAAATTTGTTCTTGGATATGTTTTTTAATCTTTATAGTTTAAATGTTCCATTTATAGGTTATGTATCAGGAAGTAGCTCTTTTCCCTATCCCCTAACAGAAGAAGAAGAAAGAGAGTTGTTTTTTTCATATAAGTCTGGAGATGAAAAAGCTAAAAATGAACTTATAACAAGGAATTTAAGGCTTGTTGCCCATATTATTAAAAAGTTCAGCCCTCAAGGCAGAGATGCTGATGATTTAATATCTATAGGCACTGTAGGACTTATTAAAGCTATTGAAAGCTTTGATTATAATAAGGGCAACAGACTTGCAACTTATGCTGCAAAATGTATTGAAAATGAAATATTGATGTATATTAGAGCTAATAAAAAAATAAAATCAGAAGTATATCTTCAAGATCCCATTGGGATTGATAAAGAGGGCAATGAAATCCATTCTTCATGTTATACACCAACTATAAAAATTAAATCTTTGGATATAAAGTAATTTGGAAATCATCATTTTTTTGATTTTTATTTTTTTTGTATTCTATTTTATAAAATACTTTTTTAAGGAGTGTATTCTTTTCAGAGATATCATTTGTTTTTAAATATAATTCATAAATATTTTTTAGATAGTCAATATTTTCTTGGTTATGTTTATAATTGATTTCCTCATTTATTTTTTCTTCTATTTTTTTTATATTATCATTGATATTAGCAATTTCATCATTTAAGTAATTTGAGCGTTCTAAAAATATATCAATACTATAAATACCTTGTTCTAATAAATCATATAATTTATTTTTTTGCCTGTTTAATTTTTCTAATTTTGTTTTTAAGTTTTTTATTTTATTTTTATAAATACTTATATTATTATTTTCAGAACTCAAATGTTCACTATTTATTTTCAGTTCACAGCTTATTATATAATCTTTAAATGAATTTATTATTTTTTTTTCTATATAATCAAATCTACTACTTTTATTACCACATTTATTTGGACATATTAAATGCGGAGCTTTATTCCCATAAGGTCTATAAACTAATTTTGAGCCACAATCAGCACATATAACAATACCTGCTAAAGGATTCCTTGCTCCATTAATAATTTGATAAGGAACATGATATTTGTTTTTTAAAATTTCCTGTGCTTTTTCAAATAATTCGGTAGATATTATAGATTCATGCTTACCATCTGCAATTATCCAATCTTCTTTTTTGCGTGTATAAGCATCTCTTTTTTTATTTGGGTTTAATGATTTTTTAATGCACTTTTTTTTCCATGTTATTTTTCCAATATATACAGGATTTTTAAGAATATTAAGAATTGCACTTGAGTACCATGATTTACCTGTTTGTGTTTTATATCCCATACTATTTAATTCTTGAGCAATCATACCGCAACCCATTTTTTTATTTACATACATATCAAATATCATTTTTACAACAGGAGCTTGTTCTGTATTAGGAATTAAAGTTCTACTTTTCTTAGATTCCATAATATCATAACCATAAGGAGGATTTGTACCAATATAGTTACCATCTTCAACGGAACGTATTCGTCCTCCTTGCATTCTTCTATTTATCATTTTTAATTCTTTTCTACTCATAAAAGCTTCGAATTCTGTATATTCTTCATCAAATTCATTTGATAAATCATAGGTTTTTTGAGGAGTAATAATCTTAGTATTTGAATTTTTAAATGTTTTTAATATTATTCCTTGGTCTTGCATATCGCCACGACCTAAACGTTGGATATCCATTACAAGAACAGCGTCATACATACCTGCTTCAACATCTTTTAATAAATTTAACATTTCAGGTCTGTGTATCAAACTTTCTCCTGAAACAATTTCTTCATAGATTTTTATAACATCAAGATTTTTTTCATTAGCAAATTTAAGCAATGCTTTTCTGTGCTTTAATAATGTTTCACCTTCTCCGAAAGTTTTTTCCATTTCTTCATCTGCACGAGATTTTCTTAAATAAATAGCTATTTTCATTTACATCACCTTAATTTAATTTTCTTTCAATTTCTAAAATAACAGCTTTTTTAATTATGTCCCATACATCATCATCTAAATTAGTATCTTTTATTAATCCTTCTTCTATCATTTTATCCAATACTAAGTCAACAGTATTAGGAATTTCTATTTCTTCTTCTATTCCTTCTATCCAATATTCTAATGATTTTCCACTATGTTCAGCTAATTTTAATAATATTTTTTGCGATGGTAATCTTTTCCCGGATTCTAAATTACCTATCGCTCCTTTACTTATACCTAATTCCTCCGCTAATTTTACTTGACCTACTTTTGCTTTTCTTTTCTCCCCTAATTCCTTCCTATATTTTTTTAATTTTTCTGCAAAAATCTTATTCATTAATCAACACCTCTTACAAATTATAATATATTATATTTTCTCACATTTCAAGAGAATTTTTTTGCAAATTCTTTCAAATTGTGAGAGAAATGGCGAAAAAAAAAGAAAATAAAAGAGATTTAAAGTTAAATTATATAAAACAAGATAAACTATACTTTCAAAAATTCTTTCCGTGTGTGAGAATATCAATAGAAGGAGGTGAAAAATTTGAATTTGAGGGAATTAAGGTATTCAAAAGGGTTACAAAGAAAATTTGTGGCTGAGCATATTAATATTAGTGGCAAACATTTAAACGATATTGAAAAAGGTAAAGTTAATTTAACTGATAAGATGTGCAAAAAATTATCAAAGTTTTACGGTATTGGCGAAGATGAAATAAAACTTATGTATTTGGAGGGTAAAAATAGTAAAAATGAAGCCAAATGTTTTTCTTAAAAAACAAATAGAACTTTTAAATGAAATACAAAATTTAAAACAAAAGAAGGCTACTAAAAATTCATGCATAGTACAAGCTTTACATAACATAAAAAATGATAAAAGCAATTGTTAGGTGTTGTATATGGATAACTACAATGATATTCCAAGGAGCAAAGATGTAACTTATAAAGATGGAAATACAACAGTAAAAATAGTGGCACCAAAGATAAGCGAAGAAGAAAGACTTAAGAACTGGAAAGATATATGTGATACAGCCACAATGATTATTCGCAACATGATAGAACGAGGAGAGGTTTAATAATACAAAGGGAGGTAAAGTGATGAACGATTTAACTGTAATAAACCGAAACGGACAGCTTGCTATTGATAGCAGAGAAGTAGCAGAGATGATAGGGAAAAGACATTCAGATTTACTTGAAAACATAAAAGGGTATATTGGAATTTTAGCCAACGGAAATTTCCGTTCGCCAGATTTTTTCATCGAAAGCACATATTTAGACGCACAAGGCAAAGAAAGACCCTGT
>JAOADY010000039.1 GCA_026417075.1 Caloramator sp. | reverse complement strand
TGTTTGGATTTAATTTCATTAATCATGGGATACCTCCAAAATTTATTTCTATATA
This sequence comes from Caloramator sp., assembly GCA_026417075.1. Lineage (GTDB taxonomy): Bacteria > Bacillota > Clostridia > Clostridiales > Caloramatoraceae > Caloramator_B. Next base: position 13,122 of record JAOADY010000039.1, on the reverse strand, counting down.
TATAATTCTACATAAATTTTTAAAATCCTTTTTGCTACGCAAAAAAAGCTGCTGACAAAATTTGTTTGTCAACAGCCTGAAAAAATAAATTTTTTAAGATATTTTTCCCTATATTTTACTATATATGATATTAAAAGCTTTATAGATTAAATAAATAGGCAGCCAAACGGCTACCCTTTTTATTCATTTATTTCCTTTACTTTTGATATTATATTCATATTATCTATTGAATCCCATATGAAATATTTAATTTTTAGTTTTCCGGGAACATCTATTATTCTCATCATAACGGTTAGATCTACATCCTTTTTAGATTCTATAATCTGGCTTGATGCACCATAAATAAGCAGCCTGTTATTTTCATCAAATAGCCCTATGATTAATGTTGCTTTCTTACCTGATGAAGAATTATTAATTGCCTTTATTGTAATTTTTGCATCGCTGTTTCTTACTATTTTTTCTGGTGCACTTACTAATAATACTTCTAAATCATCCTTTTGTGCCTCAATATATACAATTTCATCTGCATTTCTTACTCTAATCCTATGTCCTTCCGAATCTTCTGATGCAAGTCCTATTGCACTTATCTTTTCTCCTTCTTTTATTCTGCTATCCCATTTTCCATCACCAAAGGCTCCAGCAATATATCCTTCAAGGTAAACTCTTGCTTCTCCGCTTCCATCATCAATATATATGTTTTGCCCCTCAATCCTTTTTACTATTCCGCTAACCTTTACAAGCCATCCTTCATTCTCTTCAAGCATTGAATCCTTTGTTGACATAGTTTTAGGCTCGATTAAAGTACTTGTATCGAATATCTTTATATCTTTATTTTCATTTGATATCTGAAGTTCAGTATCTTCCATGTATTGGTCAACTTTGCCCGTAACTTTGACCTTTGTTCCAAGAGGTATTGATTTTGTAGAAACTCCAAATACTGTAATTCCTCCTGTTTCATCCTGAACATAAATTACGTCAAAGAATGAGTGTTTATTTCCTACTGCTGTTGACTCTGCTGTTACATAGCCTTCTATCGTATAGGTTTTTCCCATATTATCTGGAACATTGTTTTTATCGCTGTCTATTCTAACCTGTGATATTGGCGTTATTACAGTTTCCTTATTTAAAATCCAATCGAGTATGTTATCGGTTATTTGAACATTGGCATATTGGTTATCACCTGTTGTTTCAAAATCTGAAAAGAACGTTGAGCCAGATACGATTAGCTTTGCCTTATCGTTTAGTTTTTCTGCAGCAAGAACATAAACATTTCCCTTATCTACTGCCTTTGCATCGTTTTGTTTGTCCGAATCAAGAATCTCAGTTGTATCATGTCCTTTTACTACATAATCTATATTTGAAATATCAGCATTATCCTTTAGTATTATAGAACATCCGCTATAAAAGCTGTATTTAATATCCTCTGTTATACCTTTAGTGAGGTTATACTTTGCTGATACATAATCATCAAATAAAAGCCTGTAGTTTTGGCCGTTATTATTAGTATTATCAATTACTTCATCATCATTAAATCTTAAATTTGAACCTATTGCTTCTAATACTCTATTACCCTGATTTGCATTTTGATATTGAGGATCAGTAATTCCTATATCGTTATAATCAGCTCTCGATGTTATAATTATTGAACCTCCGTTATCAATGTATCTTTTTATAACCTGTATTTCTTCATCTGTGTAATTCGATTTTACAAGACCGTAGCTTGAGCTGTCCTTGCTTTGAGAATCAGTCAATACAAGAAGGTCAACGCCTTTAAGGTCATCATCTGTAAGTCCATTATTATCTTCAACTGCTATTACCTTCCTCTCAAGAAGCATAGATTTAAATTTATTAATTTTTCCTTTATAATCTCCACTAACATATTGGTTTTGATGTCCTGCATCGATTAATACCTTAACTGCATTTTCGCTGTTTATAAATTCTACTGCTGTACTTGAAGTAAATATCTTTGTAACCCCATTATAATTTATCGTAGCTCTAACATATATATTGTAAGTTCCCTCTAATTGAGCTGTAAAGGTTGTTGAGGCACTGTTAGTTGAGCCACTGTTTACTGTATCTATAGTTTTTTCATCTATTTTATTTTCTTCACTAATATCATTTTTAAAAAATTCTACCTTAACATTTGTTATTGGATTTGATGAGTTGTTATAAACCGTTGCTGTTATATTAACTGGTTTACTTGTTTCAGTAAGTTTTAAATCTGAACTAACACCAGATAAACCAACTGGAACAACTTCTCCTGTCCAAACTGGTGCAGTTACCGCAATATCGCTGTCCTTTTCATCTACTCTTACATAGTAATAGCTGTATTGAGGATCTAATGTAAAGTTCCATTCTGCTGTATTTGAATTAAAATACTTTGATGCAGCAACTATTCCACCATTTGCTATTATTGAAACCTTTCCTATTACATCATCGCTGTCAGGATCATTTATATTTATGCTGAAATTTAACTTATCAGGATTTTTTAGTGTTGAGCCAAGATACATATCGTTTACTTTATATATAATTCTAAGATTGCTATCCTCTGTTGCATAAACTCTCATTTTTCTTAATGCATCATATATATTATCCCTGTTTAGACTCTCTGCAAGGACTGCTGTTCTTGCTGTGTTTGCTAAAATCCAATTTCCCTTATGATTGTCATGATTATTAGTTGGTGCAAGATGCCAGCCCTTATCAAGTGCTCTTGTGTAGTATTCATAGCTTGGAAAATACCCGCTTCCTCTTACAGGTCCTTCTCCATTGCCAACCTCTACAAGGCTTATTAGTTTATCTATATTTTCATCGTAATATCCAAAGTCAGAAAAATCTCCATAGGTTATCCCTGGGTGATTGAATTGAGATATTGAATTAGGAATTTTTTTAAGTTCATCATAATACATCTTTAAATCTATTGCTTTATTGTTTATTTTGCTGTTTCTTGATAAAAAACCAGGTGTATTAAAGGTATTGATATGTCCCCACCCTCCGGTGGAACCGCTCCATGTCATCTCATATCCTGCAATTGCTGCAAATTTTCCATCTTCATTATACTTATCTGCAATCTGGTGAAGCTGAGTCCATTCATTGCTTGAGGAACCATCTAATATTGTTGCTGATGTATCGTTATCAAAGGAATTAGAATGATCAGTTACTGCAAAAAAATCAGCCTTTGCAACGTTCTTTGCATAGGAATATGCTTCATCAGGAGTTCCAAGCCCGTCAGAAAAATTTGTGTGACTGTGTATCTGCCCGAAGTAAATGTTGTAAGTTTTCTCACCTATATAAAAATTCCAGCTAAAATCTGCTGTATTTTTAAGTTCAGATATATCCTTTGCAAGTATCCTTATAATATGTTCTCCATCCTTTAAATCCTCTGATGGTTTAAATTCTATTACTGCATTTTTTACAATATCTTCACTGCTAAATTTGATACTGCTTTCTGTTGTCCTATCTACATTATCCACAAATAGCTTTATTGAATCTTTTTCTATTCCAGTATCATCGCTTATGCTTGCACTTATTAACGGCCTTTTTATATTTAAGCTTTCACCGCTCTTTGGAGATATTATTGTTACCTTAGGAACAGAAGAATCAACTTCTTTTATCTGCACTTTAAAAGGATTTGATATATCCTTTGGTAAAGTTACTGTATTTATACCATCACTAGCTTCGATATAATATTCTATTCCATTTGCTGTTAACTCTGATTTTGGTATTGAGTATGAATAGGTATTTCCACTTCCCTTTTGCATTTGTGAATTCTTATAATCTAAAGCCCCTGTCTCTCTATAAAAGAGTTTTACATAGGATACTTGTACATCATCAGTTACATCTGCTGATATTAAAAGGTCAGAAGCATTATTGCATTGCTCTACTGGAGTGTGCTGTATTCTTGGCGGCTGGGTATCATTTTGCATCTCTTGTGGTACCTGCTCAACTTGGACTACTCCAGGGCTTGGCTCTTGTTTTTGTCCCAAAAGCACCATATCTATGCCGCTTTCAGGGTATTTGTAGGTAGTACTTTTTTTAACATCAAAGTCTGCTGAATTGTAAGTAGCCTTGCATACTTCTTCACCGCTGTCTTTTGCAAGAGCAACTGTCTTTGGTCCACTGTTACCAAGAAGTGCTGTTGTTTTAAAGTTTACAAAATTATCTTCCGTAAGGCTTGTACCATAAAATAAATTAAAAGCACCAGGAGTAGTATTATTAGTTGTACATATAACTATTACTCCCTTTGGCGGAATTATTTTTGATACATCAATATCAGAGCTTGGATAAGTAAATTTATAATCTTTAATATTAATTGGAGAATTGGTGTTGTTATAGACTTCTATGTACTCATTTGGGTCTGTACCTGCTGTTGATTTTACCATAAGTTCTGTAATTAATAGTTCTGGCCCTGTCTGTGCCTTTACTGTTTTACCTGTAAAGGTAAAGGTTGCAGTAAGCATAACAAAGCTTGTAATGACTGCAACGTAGGCTTTAAATCCCTTTTTAAACATAAATACTCCCCCTTAATAATCCTTAAATATATTAATTTTACTCAATATTTTTCATATTTTCACATTGACGCCGATAGGTATGAAGGATATTAGATCAATAAATGTATTTGATTTATATTTATTAGGTGACTTAAATACACTCATATAGATTTTTTCCATATTATAGATCAATGCTTCCACTTTTTCTCTGGTAGTTACCATTCTATTAAGAGGGACAGTTCTTAATTTTTTGCTAAATTTTATAGTTTTCAGCTTGAATTTATAAAGCTAATTTATGAACAAACAGGAAGTGCCAATTTTTATTTATAGAAAAACAGTAAATATTTGAGAACTGTCCCCTCGATTTTTCTATGTATACTAAGAAAGAGAGGTTAACCCTCTCTTTAAATATTAAAACTTAGTGAAATTATATCCGTCTCAAGACCCTTAATTTTTATTGTGTATTCTCCACTATCAAGAGGTGTTATAAATTCTCCCTTGCCGTTACTAAATTCAAGTTGGTCGATATATTTAAGATTGCCACTATTATCTTTTATTGTTACTGTTACTACATCATTATTCTTTGGACTTGATATCTCAGCCTTTAATCTATTATCGCTATTCCTTTTTAATGTTATTTTTAAATCGGTGTTTGTAACCTTTATTTTGAATTTTGCTATCTTGTTTCCATCATTAGTCTTTACAGTTATTACGGCTTCTCCCTCTTTTAATGCTGTAACAATTCCCTTTGAAACTGTTGCAACGATAGTGTTATCTGATGACCAAGTAACTTCTTTATTTGTAGCATAGCTTGGATATATCTCTGCTGAAAGAGAAATTGTATCTCCAGCTTTTACTACTGCTGCTATTTTATCAAGTTTAACATCATTAACACTGTAATATGGTGTTCCTCCTCCACCTGTGGAACCACCGCCAGTATTGTTTGTATTCCCATTATTTCCTGTATTATTACCTTGATTATTATTATTGTTATTACCCTGATTTCCTACATCCTTTGCTCCTTCTCCAGTAACTTTAACATCTTTTGCACTACTTCCTTCTACCTTATCTACCTTTGCTCCCTTTTCTGCTTCAATTTCAAGCTTTGCCTCAGCTATTATTTTCTCAACTACTGCATTTTGTCCTAAATGTATTCTGGCTTGTCTTGAAATCTGCAGATTTTTAATCTTACCATCTATCTTTACTATATCTTCATTATTCTCTACTGCTACTTCTATGTTTGAAACCTCTGCTCCTTCCCTTGCATTTATTTCTGCTCCTGATTTAACTACTATTTTATCTTCAAATTTACCGCTAAGTTCTAAGGATATTTTTTCTTTTTTGCTGCTATTAACTTCAACAGCTCCAAAGCTACCTTTATTTGCCTGTAATATTGAACTTGATCCAACCTGAGTATTTAGGATTTTTGTATCGCCGTCAATTACAACTCTTATTTTGCTTTGAGTTTCAATGCTTAGTTTTTCCGCCTTTACATTATATAAATGTATGCTGTTTTCTCCTCCAGAGAGAATTTTTATTTCCTTTGCTGTAACATCTTCCAATGTTGCATTTCCGTCCTTGCCAGGGTCAACTGTTACAGTTCCGTTTACATCTGCCTTTAATACCTGTGAATTATTTGCGCTTAAATAAAGATCTCCTGCTATTTTTACATTTTTAAGTTTAATATTTTCAGCAGCAATTTTTACGTTCCCATTTATATTTGCTGATAAGTTCTTGTTTTCTGGGCTATATTCTGTGCCTTTTTTGTTAAGTACAAATTCTGCAGGTTTTATTGTAATTACTGTTGATGCAACATAGCTGTCACAGGATGCACTCTTTATTGCAACTTTTTTTAAAGATATCCCTGCTCTTCTTACATAAACATAAACTTTATATACGCCAGGTTGAAGGTAAGGGAAAGTTATTGTAAAGGTTTTATTTCCTACCTGACGAAGCTTTGTATTAAACCTTCCTGGAAAACCGTTAGATGCATTCCAAACATCTGTATAAGTTTTTTTAGTTGTATCATAAACTATAGCCCTATATTCAACCTTTCCTTTATAATTTGGACAGCTAACTTGAACAACTACTCTTTCATTTGCCTTATATTCTTTAAGCGGTGCTTTATTGAACTTTATTTTTGGTATTACAGCCGCATTAGCTGTAATATATGGAACTAAAATCATAAAAGACATTATTACACTAAGCAGTTTGATTAAACTTTTTTTCTTCATTCTTTCACCTCTCCACTAGTGCCATCAAGTTGATAAGTAACAGGCTTTTAGATATAGATGAACTTATCAACTGCAAGGCTTTTATATCCAAATAATTAAATGGTCTAAAAGCATAAATGTTAGATATAGCATAACACCGTATTAATATAATTTTTGATAATTTTATTGCTTTTAAATAATATTCTTTAAGGATAAGGCTTTATCATTTTAATTTCAAATTTAAAGTGAAAATAATTGTGAACTGTCCCTTAAAAATGACTGTCCCATAATCTCGTAAAAAATTGAGAACTGTCCCTCTTATTTTTAATTGGTGGCACCTTAAAGGTGCCACCCAGTTATAGTTACTTTATAAGGAATTCAAATAGCTTTGATAATGGGTTTTGGTTATTTAATATATCCCAAAGGAAGCACTTTATATAATAACCTGCTTCATTAGGAGTCTTAATTTGTCCTTCCATAACTACTTCTTCACCTGATTTAATCTCATATCCTCCTGCTACATAGTTTACTAATTTGTTATTTTTATCAAAGAGGCCTATTATAAGTTGCGCATTCTTTAACATCTTAGAAATATTGGTTGCTTTAACTTTAACTATTGCATTGCTGTTCTTTGCGAATTCAGTTACATTAGTTAATTTTTCAAGTTTTAGAGGAATTATGAATTTTATAGTATATGTCTTAACAGTTCCATCCTCTGCAGTTACTTTAATTACAGCTGTTCCTTCAACTTCAGTTGCCTGTGTTATCTCAACCTTAGCTTTTGGATCGCTTACAATTGCTGAAACTGTTAAAGGTTTTGTAAGCATTGGATTAATTTCATACTCATATTCATATTTATCTGCTCTAAATCCTGAAAGTATATTATCGCCGACTTTAATACCTGCAAGGGCTGCATCAGTTGACCTTGAATCTGTAACATTAATTACTATTTCATAATCTTTAGATATAAAGCTAAATACAAGTTTATTTTCTCCTACAGGAAGAGTCATAAGGAAATCTTCTTTAAGAGTTATTTTGTTATTTCCTACTGCATAGTCTTTTCCTTCTTTGAGTAATTTTTTATTATAGATAATGCTGTTTAATTTATCTCCGTTAAATGTTATATTAAAATCTATATTTCCGCCTTTAGCCTTTTCATAATCTGCATTTTTGTTAAATTTATCATCTAATGGTGTATATGCTTTATCGAATGATATTGAAGATGTAGTTGTATTTCCAGCGATATCTACAGCCTTAATCAATACGTTGCTCTTTCCATTAGGAACGCTGTATTTATACTCAATTGTCTTTGTGATACCTTCGCCTGTTTCACTTTCTTCATAGTCTATCTGATTTTCATTTACATAGAGCCTGTAGCCGTGAGTGTTTTCATTAACAGTAATCTTAATAGCATATTCATCCTTATCTGTTACAACATTGGTTTCATTTGGCTCTATCGTTAGAACAGGTGCTATAGTGTCAACCCACATCTTTGCTTGGTAGCTGTTTATATTTCCTGATTCATCTTCCATTTCGAAGGTTACCCTGTTCATACCTTCAAAGAGATTTAAAGTAGTTTCAAATAAGCCTTCTTTATTTACTTGTATATTAGCCCAATCGCTTTCTTTATTTTTTCCGTATACCTTGTATTTTAGGTATTTTACTGGTTCGCTAACCTGTCCTGTTATATGAACGTTTCCATTTTTATAAATCTGTCCCTCGCTGATATTCTTTTTGTTATCATCAAATGCAGTTATATATGGAAGTTCCTTTTCAACGAATATTTCTACATAATCTCTTACTATCTCTTTTCCTTCTTTATCTTTTATAATAAACTCAACAACGTTATTCCCATCATTTAAGTTATCAACCGTTATGCTGCTACTTGTTGTTATTGGATATTCTGTTTCATTTCCTTTAAAGTTTACATATAGTTTTGCTTCATTTAAAGTATTATCCTGAATTATACTATAGTTTATAGTCTGGCTGTTTTCCTTTGTCTTATAATTTCTATTTTCAAAAATTATTGGTGATAGTTTAAAGTTTTGAATAAATGTATTATAAGCTCCATCCTCTGCCTTCACATAGTAGTTTATAGCCTTATCTCCAAAGGAATCAAAGACAAGTTCCTTTACGAAATTGTTGCCGTTAAGCTGAACTGCTTCATTGTTTATCTTAAACTCAGTAATTGCAACTCCTGATTTATAAGCTATATAACCTGAAACAATAACCTTTTTACCTCCAATATAATTAGGATTATTAGCAACTATTATAGGTTTATCGAGGGTGCTGTTTATTGTTACCTCACTAACCGCCTCATGCCCTGCAAGGTCAACAGCCTTAATTGTAAACTTGTTTTCGCCTTCATTTATTTGAACAGGTATATCAAATGTCTTTTCATAGAGGCTTCCTAAGCTATTATATTCCTCTGCAACAGTTTCTCCATTCAATACTACCTTAAATCCTGTTGACATATCTGAAACTTTAAACTGTAGATTATACTGTTTTTCACCATTAGTTAAAACAATGCTGCTTCCTGTTGTATTTAATAGAATTATCTCAGGAGGTGTTAAGTCTACAATGAAGTATTCAGTTTCTGTAGCTAAAACTTTATTGTCCTTTCCATAGAGGTTAATAGTTGCCCTGCATTCTCCATCAACAAGCTTTTCTATTTTATAGGATGTTTCAGATGGAGTTAGAACTACTTCATCTCTTTCATTTCTTGCATTTACAACTTTAACTCCTATATGGTCAAGAACAGGTCTTAAAGCTTCGTTTATTCTAAAATTAATAGTTGCACTATTATTTGTTTCAACTGGAGGATAACCTTTTATTAATTTACAGTCATTTGGTAAAAATACTTCAAGGGAGGTATTTATAATTTTCTTTACTTTATTTGTAGAGTTTCCTGCATAATCAAAAGCAATAACTCCAAAATTGCAATCACTATTTATAAGGTTGACTTTTGCTTCACCATTTTTATCAACCTTTAATAAATCATCATGAATAACCTTACCATTCTTATCAGCTATAAAATATCCATAGAACTTAATATCATCTGATAGATCCTTTATTTTAACTTTAAACTCATTTCCCTGTACCTTTTGAATATCAAAATCAAAATCTGGAGGAGTTAAATCAAGTTTAACAGGCATATCGAGAGTGTACCAGTCAGCATCTTTAAAATCTGGCTTTGCAAGAAGCCTTATTTTATAGTTCCCTTCTGGTGCCACTTCATAATCTAAATTTCCGCTGTTAATTATTCTTCCATCCCATACCCAGCTTGAATCAAATTTCGCTGGTAATTTCTGAGATGCATTGTTCTTTCTTATATTTTTATCATAGGATATATCCCTTACTACTTTTCCACTCTCATCAACAACCTGTACCTTAAATTCCTTAGCATTTCTCATAAAGGAAACAATAGGCATAACATCATCAAATATTTTATCTCCATTTGGTGAAAAAGCTATTTTTGAAGGTTCAATCTTTGGTTGTTTATCTTCTTCACCTTCTTCTTTGGGTACTTGTCCAAGATAATTTCCTTCACCATCAAAAAGTGAAGTTATTCCATAAAAAGTATTATCATCCCAAACTGGAGCATCTATCATCCTTGGTCCTTCATTTCCGCTCCACTTTCCACAAAAGCCCATATAAGGTATTCCAAGGCTTGGCTGACCATCGGTTTGAGATTGAAACTCAATATATCCTTCAGCAAATATATTCTTTGCTGTTTCTGGAACTGTTAGGGTTGCTGTAATTTCCTTTGTTTCACCTTTATTAACTGTTATTGTATCTTTATCAAAGGTTAAAGTTGCATCGCTTAAAACTTTAGCTACTGGATACATTAAACCTTTATTAGTATAATTTGTCAAAACGCCATATTTATTAACAACTTTAAAAGTTAAATCTTTATCTGAGAAATTTTTTACTTTTAGTTTAAAACCTTTTGATCCTGTAATCTCTTTTAGAGCTATAACTGCCTTGCCATCTTCAGTTGTAACATAAGCACCTGTCTTTATAGCTTTGTCAGTCTTTATAACACCAGCCCCCTGCTTTCTTGTAAGATATGGAAGCTTGTTACCTGTTGCAGGATCCATTATTGGTTCAGCTGAGTTTGTAAGAAGAGTTTTTACCATGTTTACAAAATCTCTTCCTTTAAGATTTGGCATTTTACTTTTTACATACTGTGCAACAAGGGCAGTTGCACCGGATGTATGAGGTGCTGCCATTGATGTACCACTCATAGTTTCGTATTTATTGTTGTTAACAGTTGAATAAATTTGTCCACCTGGGGCTGAAACCTCTGGCTTAAATTCAAGATCTGGAGTTGTACCCCAGGATGAAAAATCTGACATCCTTTTAGCGTTTATATTAGGTGCGACAGTTTTTTTGCCTTCAAATTTAACCTTTATACCGCTTGCTATTCCAGTTAATAATTTTTTACCATCTAAATTTGATATAAATATTGATGGTATATTTATTCTTGGATCTGTTGCCATATTTATATAAGAGTTATCTCCATCTTTGTTATATATAATAACTCCTATAGCACCAGCTACTTGTGCATTAATTTTTTTATCTGTAAATGCTATCTCTCCTCTTTTTATTAAAGCTATCTTTCCTTTTAAATCTTTCCCTCTAAGATCAGCAGGTTTACCTAATCCACAATCAACAAGTTCATATTCTCCGTTTAAAACCCCAGCAGGATTTATTTCTGATATTGTATAACCCATTAATCCTTCTGTATCGTTTAATTTATACGTTAAAGCTGGCAAAGTTATCTTATCATTCTCGCTTGATGCAACCTGAAGTGTATCTGGGAAAAGCCCTGGAGCGCCTACAAGAGATATATCTGGATCAATTGCAAAAGCTACTGGATTGGGATAGGTTGAATAATAGGAGTTTCCTCCTGATACAACAACTATAACCCCTGCTTCTGTTGCTTTTTTAATTGCAATCTGCTCTGGATCATCGTAGTTTACAAATCCTGCTGTTGAGCCAAGGCTCATATTTATAACATCAGCACCGTGTTTTACAGAATCTTCTATACCTGCTGCTATATCATCAGAATATGCGCTCGGCATACCTGGGTTGTTTGTAAATACCTTCATAGCAAGGAGCTGTGCCTCTGGGGCAACACCTTTTATTGCAGCATTATTTTTAACTTCATCATCAGTACCGTTTGCAGCAACGATACCTGCAACGTGCATACCGTGCATGCTTGCACCCGATCCTAAATCTCTAACTTCATCATTCATATCAGCAAAGTTATAACCGTAGGGAACCTTATCTGTATAAAATTTACCTGGTCCTCCCATTTGTTTAACTTTATCCTGATTTAATTTTGCCTTGAATTTATCGCTAAGCCTCATATCTTTGTGAGTATAGTCTATTCCTGTATCAACTATTGCAACTACCATTCCTTCACCTTTGTATCCAAGGTCCTTCCATACTGTTGCTGTATTTGTAATATCTCTTGCGCTGTTCATATCAAGGTAATACTTATTAGCAACAGTAACCTTTTTAACGTTAGGAAGCTCTCTTATATCATCAATGTCCTTAAATTTTACAGTTGCGCTAAAACCATTGAGTAAATTTTTATATGAATGTCGTATTTTGCCATAATATTTTACTTTATCAATAACAGATTTTTGAGCATTTTCTATGTTCTGCTCAATGGCTTTCTCTTGTTCAAGGGTTAATTTTTTAGATTTTGACTGTTCATAAACAGTCGTTCCTTCAAGCTCAACGATAACTCTTACTTCATCATCAGGATTTATAACTTTGTTTTCCGATGATGAATTGTCATCTTCATCTTCTACTCCATATTTTTGATACATTGCTTTTTTGTAGTCAACATCCTTAAAGTTTATCAGATGCTTTTGAATAAATGCCTTCTTATCAAATTCAGGGGCTTTTGTTTCAGCCTTTGTACTAATTGGAAGAGCAAAAATCACGCTAAATATCATAACAAAAGATAGTACAAAGCTGAGAATCTTTGATTTGATTTTCATATAATTCCTCCTTTACTATTTTTTTATTCTATATGTTATAATATTACATTTCTAATTTATTTTAAATAATTTTTATTCGCATAATTTTACATTTTTTTTGAAAATATATAATTTTTCTGTATTAAATATTAAATCCTTAAAGGGACAGTTCTGTTTTTTTTGCATTTTTTAAAAGGGTATATCCTTTAAAGAAAGCAAAAAATTGAGAACTGTCCCTAAACTTGCAAACTTGTATATAAAAAGGCAGCTCTTATTTAAAGGCTGCCTTCAGGCTGTTGACAAACAAATTTTGTCAGCAGCTTTTTTTGCGTAGCAAAAAGGATTTTAAAAATTTATGTAGAATTATATATATAGAAATAAATTTTGGAGGTATCCCATGATTAATGAAATTAAATCCAAACAACA
>JAOADY010000037.1 GCA_026417075.1 Caloramator sp. | reverse complement strand
CTTTATTATATTATCATGTCTTTTCTTTATTGTCAACACCTTTTTTATTGCCATCTTTTTACTTAAACTTTCTCTTTCAAAAGACAGCTTAGTTAGTTTATCACGTCTTTTCTCTTAAGTCAACCTTTTTTATTCGGAAGTCTTTTCTTAACTACCTTTGCTCTTTGCCGCTCCAAGCGACTTTCATATAGTATCACTAATATCTATATAAAACATGAACTTAATTTTTAATTATAAAGAATTATATTCAGTTTTCTACTGATATCTAAATAATACTTTATATTTCACATATCGACACACAAGGATATGTTGCTGCTTTATCTTATATAAATTAAATTGTAAAATCAATCCTATTAGCTTTATAATATAATTGTAAAACTTATTAGGAGGTGTAAAGAATGGACTTTAATAAAAGAATCGACGATATGAAGGACGAACTTATAAAATCTACTCAAGAAATATTAAAAATTAAAAGCGTTGCAGAAGAACCTGCAGGTGAAGGCAAACCCTTTGGAGAAGGCATTGCTCTATGCCTTGAAACTGCTCTTAAAATTTCTGAAAAACTTGGCTTTAAAACAGGCAACATTGATGGATATGCTGGCTATGCCGAGTTAGGGGAAGGAGATGAGTACGTTGCCGTTTTAGGGCATCTAGATGTTGTACCCGAAGTGGATGGCTGGATGTATCCTCCCTATGGAGCAGAAATTCATAATGGAAAAATTTACGCAAGAGGGGCTCTTGATGATAAAGGCCCTATCATGGCTGCACTTTATGCTCTAAAAGCTATAAAAGATAGCAATGTAAAACTCTCAAAAAAAGTTAGAATAATATTCGGCACAAACGAAGAAAACGGAAGCACAGAAATTGAATATTATCTCTCAAAGGAAAAACCTCCTATTGCAGGATTTACTCCCGATGCAGATTTCCCAATTATATATGCTGAAAAGGGAATTACAATGTTTAAAGTTGTAAAAGATCTTAACATAAAGCAAAAGAACAATACAAAGATAAAGTACATAAAAGGTGGTCACAGACCCAATATGGTACCTGACTATTGCGAGGCTAGAATTGTATGTGACAATACTAGTGCTCTTGAAAGTTCTGCAAAAGAATTTTCTAAAGAAAAAGGATATGAATTTAAAACAGAAATAAAGGATGATATGCTCATTATAAAATGCTACGGCGTTTCAGCCCATGGAAGTACTCCAGAACTTGGTAAAAACGCTGTAATGCAGCTTTTATCCTTCCTCGGGACTTTAAACCTTGGAAAATGTGATGTAGCTGATTTTATAAATTTCTTTAATAAGTATGTCGGCATGGAAATTCACGGTGAATCCTTTGGAGTTTGTCTTGAAGATGAGCCTTCCGGAAAGCTATCATTTAACGTTGGAGCAATTGACATGACTGAAGATAAAGCTTCTATAACCCTAAATCTTAGATACCCAGTAACATATAAATATGAAGATATGATGGAACCCTTTAACAAAAGAATTGAAGAAATAGGTTTGAAGATTGAAGACATGGTTCATCAAAAACCTCTATATTACCCAGAAGACCATCCTCTAATACAAACTCTTCAGAGGGTTTACGCTGAGCAGACTGGTCAAAGAGCAACTCTTCTTGCAATAGGCGGTGGAACCTACGCAAAGGAAATGCCAAACATAGTAGCCTTTGGACCTATTTTCCCTGGAAAGCCAAACCTTGATCATCAGGTAAACGAATATATAGAAATAGATGATTTAATACTCAATGCCAAAATATATGCCCACGCTATTTACGAACTTGCAAAATAACAAAAAATCCAGCAGAAATCTGCTGGATTTTTTCAGGCTGTTGACAAACAAATTTTGTCAGCAGCTTTTTTTGCGTAGCAAAAAGGATTTTAAAAATTTATGTAGAATTATATATATAGAAATAAATTTTGGAGGTATCCCATGATTAATGAAATTAAATCCAAACA
>JAOADY010000032.1 GCA_026417075.1 Caloramator sp. | reverse complement strand
GTGATATACAAAATGATTATAAAATTATACCTTCATATAGAGATAGTGCAATAGAGAATAAATTTAAAAATATAGAATTAAATAAAATAAAGTACTTTCCTGAATTTATAAAGCCAAGTTTTTTAAATATATCAGGAATTGATATTAAGGATTATAAAAAGCCTGTTCAAATATCAAGCTATCTTGGGGCAGGGGAAGAAGTATATTCATCAAATAACAATTTATATATTGCTGTTTCACATTACCAAGATTTGAAAGACAAGAAAGAATCTATTATTCAATATAATACTGAAAATACTATGTTTTATAAATTTGGTTTTAAAGATGGGAAAGTAGTTTTTATTTCAAAAGCAGAAACCCCTGGAACAGTATTAAATCAATTTTCTATGGATGAATATAATGGTTTTTTCAGGGTTGCTACAACATCCGGGCAGATTTGGAGAGATGATGAAAATACTTCAAAGAGCAATGTTTATGTTTTTGATGACATGATGAATTTAAAGGGAAAGATAGAAGGTATAGCTCCAAAGGAAAGAATATATTCTGTAAGGTTTATGGGAGATAGAGTTTATGTTGTTACTTTTAGAACTGTTGATCCTTTGTTTGTAATAGATTTAAAAAATCCTGAAAAACCTACTATTCTTGGTGAACTTAAAATTTCAGGATACAGTAATTATATTCATCCCTATGATGAAAATCATATAATAGGTTTTGGAATGGAAACTTCTGAAATAGAAAAAAAGGATGAAAAGGGAAATGTGATCGGAACTTTTGCTATAAATTTAGGAATGAAGATGGCAGTTTTTGATGTTTCTGATGTTAAAAATCCTAAAGCTGTTTTTATTGAAAAAATAGGAGAAAGAGGAACTAATTCGGAACTTTTGAATAATCATAAAGCATTGCTTTTTTCAAAAGAAAAAGGGCTTATAGCTTTTCCAGTTACTGTAATGGAATTAAAAGAGAACAGCGAAGTTTCTTCCTATGGTAAATTCAGTTTTCAAGGGGCTTATGTATATGATTTTAATTTATCAAATGGGTTTAAGCTAAAGGGGAAGATAACCCATTTAAGCGATGAAGATTATTTAAAGTCAGGGGACTATTGGTATAACAGCGATAAAAATATAAATAGAATTATATATATAGGAAATAATCTTTATACTATTTCAGACTCGATGATAAAAGTAAATAATTTATCAAATCTTAAAAAGATAAAAAGCTTAGAAATTAAATAGCTGCATAATATTATGCAGCTATTTATTCTTTAAAACAACAATGTTGACAAAAACACTCTGATATGCTATGGTATAAATGTAAATCATACTAAATTACTCTGAAATGAGGGGTATGAAATGAAATTATCGACAAAAGGGAGATACGGTGTAAAAGCTATGTTTGAACTTGCACTTCGGTATGGGGAAGAACCTGTATCTATAAAAACTATATCAGAGAGGCAAAATATATCCGAATATTATTTAGAGCAGCTTTTTGCACCTTTAAGAAAATCTGGCCTTGTAAATAGCATAAGAGGAGCTCAAGGAGGATATGTATTATCAAAACCTCCAAGGGAAATTACAGTTGCTGATATACTTAATGTTCTTGAGGGACCTATTGAAATTTCAGAATGTATAGACGATGAAGTTGCCTGTGTTAGGACGGGTTATTGTGCAACAAGGCTTTTGTGGATAAAAATAAGAGACAGTGTAAATCAGGTTATAGAATCGATTACGTTGCAGGATATGATAGATGACTACAACGAGATCAAAAATAATTTAAAGAAGGGAGAATAACTATGGAGGGCAAGAGATTTGTTTACATGGATCATGCGGCAACTACATACGTAAAACCTGAGGTTCTTGATGCTATGATGCCCTATTTTGCAGAAAATTTTGGGAATCCATCTTCGATTTATACTTTTTCAAGAAAATCTAAAAGTGCTATAGAAGAAGCGAGGGAAAAAGTTGCAAGAGCTATCGGAGCAAATTCCGATGAAATTTATTTTACAGGAGGAGGCTCTGAGGCTGATAACTGGGCTCTTAAGGGAATAGCCTTTGCAAATAAAGATAAAGGCAATCATATTATAACTACCAAAATAGAGCATCATGCAATACTCCATGCTTGTGAATTTCTTGAAAAGAACGGTTTTGAAGTTACTTATGTTGATGTTGATGAAAATGGTATAGTTAAAATTGAAGAACTTGAAAAAGCTATAACTGATAAAACAATTTTAATTTCAGTAATGTTTGCAAATAACGAAATTGGCACTATTCAGCCAATAAAAGAGATAGGAGAAATAGCAAAGAAAAGAAATATATATTTTCATACCGACGCTGTTCAGGCAGTTGGAAATGTAGAAATAGATGTAAAGGAAATGAATATAGATATGCTCTCTTTAGCTGCCCATAAATTCTATGGACCTAAGGGTGTTGGAGCTTTATATATTAAAAAAGGAGTTAAAATTGAAAACTTAATTCATGGAGGAGGACAGGAGAGAAAAAGGAGAGCTGGGACAGAAAATATACCAGGCATTGTTGGCCTCGGGAAGGCAATGGAGCTTGCAACCAAAGATATAGATTCTCACAATGAAAAAATAATAAAAATGAGAGATAGGCTTTTAAATGGAATTATGGAGAAAATACCTTATACTAAGCTTAATGGACATCCTGAAAAGAGACTCCCTGGGAATATAAATGTAAGTTTTAGATTTATAGAGGGAGAATCGCTACTTTTGCTTCTTGACCAGAGCGGAATATGTGCTTCAACTGGAAGCGCATGTTCTTCCGGATCTCTTGATCCATCTCATGTACTTTTAGCCATAGGTCTTCCCCATGAGATAGCTCATGGCTCATTAAGGCTTTCTCTTGGAGACGCAAATAAAGAAGAGGATATAGATTATGTACTTGATGTTCTGCCTGAAATAGTTCAAAGATTAAGAGATATGTCACCGTTATACGAAACATTTAAACATAAGGGGGAAACAATAAATGTATAGTGATAAAGTTATGGATCATTTTACAAATCCAAGAAACGTTGGAGAAATAGAAAATGCCGATGGCGTTGGTGAAGTTGGAAATCCAACCTGCGGAGATATTATGAAAATTTATTTAAAAGTTGATAATAATATAATTAAGGATGTAAAATTTAAAACCTTTGGATGCGGCGCTGCAATAGCATCAAGCAGTATGGCAACAGAGCTTATTAAAGGCAAAACCATAGAAGAAGCATGGAATCTTACTAATAAGGCTGTTGCAGAAGCCCTAGATGGACTGCCACCGGTTAAGATGCACTGCTCTGTTCTTGCAGAAGAGGCAATTCATAAGGCTATAAACGATTATAGAATAAAAAATGGTCTTGAACCTTTTGCAGATAAGGAGTATGTTCATGACCATCATCATGAGTAGGTGAATAGATGAAAGAAAAGGTAGTTTTAGGAATGAGCGGCGGAGTAGACAGTTCCGTTGCGGCGTATCTTCTTTTAAAAGCTGGCTATGATGTAATAGGAATTACTATGCAGGTTTGGCCCTATAACAAGGAGTTTGAAGAAAGGGAAGGAGGATGCTGTTCATTATCTGCAGTAAATGATGCAAGAAAAGTGGCAGATGCCCTTTCAATACCCTATTATGTAATGAACTTTAAAGAGGTATTTGAAAAAAAGGTAATACAGAATTTTGTAGATGAGTACCTTTTAGGAAGAACTCCAAATCCTTGTATTGCATGCAATAAATATATAAAGTTTGATGAGTTTTTAAATAAGGCTCATAAATTAGGAGCAGATTACATTGCAACGGGGCACTATGCAAAAATAGAAAAAGACGAAGATAAAAATAGGTATCTTCTTATAAGGTCTAATGATGCTTTAAAGGATCAGACCTATGTGCTGTATAATATGACACAAAATCAGCTAAAGCATACTTTAATGCCCCTTGGAGGCTATACAAAGGATAAAGTCAGGGAAATAGCACAAAAGATAGGGCTATCGGTTGCAAAAAAGCCTGATAGCGAGGAAATATGCTTTATTCCAGATAATGATTATGGAAAATTTATAAAAGAAAGAGCCCCTGAAAAAGTTATACCTGGAAATTTTGTTAATAGAGAAGGAAAGGTGCTTGGAAAACATAAAGGCATTGCAAATTATACGATAGGTCAAAGGAAAGGGCTTGGTATAGCCCTTGGAAGACCTGTGTATGTTGTTGATATAATTCCTGAAAGAAATGAGGTAGTTCTCGGAGAGGAAGAAGAAATATTTAAAAGCAGACTTTATGCAACGGATATAAATCTTATTCCCTTTGATAAACTTGAAAGGGATATGAGGGTAACGGCAAAAATAAGATATACTGCAAAGGAAACACCTGCAACGATTTATCCCTATAAGGATGGTATCGTTGTTGAATTTGACAACCCAGTTAGGGCTATAACTAAAGGTCAATCGGTTGTGTTTTATGATGATGATATAGTCGTTGGCGGCGGTATAATCAATGAAATTCTTTAACCTTTGAGAAACTGCATAATATACCAAGGAAAGCCCAAAATACAGGGGCAACGGATACAACGCTAATATTGAAAAAAGATTGTATTAAATATCCTGAAATACTGCATAAAAGCGGTATTATCAGGATATTTTTATTTATGTTTTTAAAAGCATTTCTTATAACAAGAATTAAAAACAGTAAATAAGTAATTAGTGAAGGAATACCTGAGGCATAGGCTATTTGAAGGTACTCGTTGTGGGCTTTATCAATAATTAAATTTCCTATAAATCTATTTACATCCTTTTTATAATTTTTCATAAATGCTATATCAAAGGTATCAGGCCCATAGCCAATTAAGGGGCTATTTTGTATAAGTTTTAATGTTCGCTTCCATATGAATATCCTTGTTGAGCCTGAGTATTCGCTTTTTGTACTTTTAATTGAAGCGTTTTTAGCATCACTAACTATTGAATCGAATCTTTTTATTAAGGTATTGTTTTTATAGAAATTTAAAATCGAGGTTATAGAAAATATTATAACCAAAATAAAAAGAAGTCTTTTTAAATTATTCTTATACTTTATAGAAAAAATAAATAGCAATAAAAAGGAAAAAGCAAAACCAATCCAGGCACTTCTTGTATTTGTAAGTAAAAGTGTTGTGTATAAAAGACATGTTATTATAAGATAGAGTATTTTTTTTGTTTTTAAAAAGCAATAAATGCTGACAGGAAGTATTAGAACTAAATAGCTTCCAAGAAAATTAGGATTTCCTATAGTAGAGTAAACGTATTTAATCCATTTTGCTCTTATAGGGTCAACCTTTACTATATTATATCCAAGGTATTGAAGTATTCCATAAATTGAAATTATAGATGATGATAAAAAAAGGTAAACTAAATGAATCTTTGAGAAA
Organism: Caloramator sp.; assembly: GCA_026417075.1. Lineage (GTDB taxonomy): Bacteria > Bacillota > Clostridia > Clostridiales > Caloramatoraceae > Caloramator_B. Next base: position 13,757 of record JAOADY010000032.1, on the reverse strand, counting down.
ACATATTTTGATGAAGCTATTATAAAAATTATTATATAACATATCAGAGTTAAATATCCTTCATATCTATATATTTTTCCAAAGATAGACTGACCTATATTTATTGAAAAAATAGTTGATAGAGTTAAAAGGAATATATAAATAAAAATAGTATAATATATTGCTTTATTTGAAAAATAGTTTTTATCAAACTCAAATAAAAATGGTATTGATGTAAAAAAGCATAATGTATAAATTACATAGGATTTTGCCTGATAATAATAGTCAAATCTATTGGGCGTTATAATTAATGGAACAATGCAAATAATAAATATTATAAATATGTTATAGATTTTTCTTCTCAATTGTTTCACCCCAAATATAATCTATTAGAATTATACAGCAAAGATATTATTTGTACAATTTAAAGGGTGTGGTAGATTTGAAAAGGTATGTCGATGTTAAGGGTAGCAGAGTTGTTGATGATAAAGGAAATTTAATAGGAATAATAGAAGACTGTTTAATAGATTTAAAAAAATTAAAAGTCTGCTCTTATATTGTTAGGATAAAAAATCTCCATTCAGATTTTTGTTTAATAATTCTTAAGGATTTAGATGAATACAAGGATGTTTTTATTTTAAAGGGAAATATGTATAAAATAGATTATCATATATTCAAAAGGCATGGAGATATGCTTATAAAAAAATATATTGGAATGGAAACAATAGATGCAAAGGGAGAGTGGATTGGAATTTTAAAGGATTTAATTTTTGATGAAACTGATGGGAGCATAAAAGCATTGATATGCAAAATTGGATTTTTTGAAGATATATTAGATGGCAGAAGGGTAATTATAGTTGATGAAAAGACTATTTTTGAAAAAGAAAGAATAGTAGTATATGAGAATTATATTGATATAACCAATAGTGTATCTTTAAAAAAGATAATAAGGTGATAAATTTATGATAAAAATAAGTATTAAAAAATTATTTGTTATGTTTTTTTTTATAGTTTTAATTATTTTATCATATTTTTCAAGGAGTATATTAAAACCAATACTGTTTTCAGTTTTAATTGCCTATGTTCTAAATCCTTTTGTTGACTATCTTATTACAAAGGGAGTAAGTAGAAAAATTGCAGTTTTTTTATCTTTATTAATTCTTATTTTATTTACTTTTTTATTATTTATTATTATTGTGCCGGGTATAGTTAAAGATATTCTATCCCTTTTGAAAAATGTTGATGAATATAGGGCTATTGTAGATAAATATAAAAACAGTACAGGATATAATGTTCTGCCTCAATATATGAAGGTGGCAGTTGACAGCAGCGTATTAAAAATACAATTAGTTATAACTGATTATTTGAAGCGCTTTTTTAAACAAATAATAGATTTTTCAATGGAACTTCCAACATATATTTTAATGCCTGTATTTGTTTACTATTTTTTGGTTGATAAAGATTATATGTTATCTTTTGTTAAATCCTTCATTCCATATAATAAAAGAAATAAGGTATTAGAGCTTGGGAGTGAAATAGATAAGGTTATAGGGGGATTTATAAAAAGCCAGATAATTTTATCCATAGTTATATTTATATTGACATTTATTGCAATGATAGCGCTTAAAATCCGATATCCTCTTATAATTGCCTTTGTTAATGGAATTGCCAATATTATACCATATTTTGGACCTATAATAGGTTTTCTTCCTGCTTTTTTATCTGCCTCGGCTCAGTCTATTAATAAAGCTGTAATTGTTGTAATAGTTTTTTTTATAATTCAGGAATTTGAAAGTGGAATAATTGCACCAAAACTTATGGGTGAAAGCCTCGGAATTCATCCAGTTTTTATTATGATTATACTTTTGATAGGAGGTAAATTTTTCGGAGCATGGGGACTTATACTTTCAATCCCCATAGCAGGGGTTATTAAGGTGACCTATAATTATATAATAAGAAGCCTGTACTAAAAATTTAAATATGATATACTTTTGTGTTTATAGATTGAAAAGGGTTGAGGCAAATTTAAAATATAATTGACAAAAATGTATATATTTTATATAATGTTAAAAAGTTAAATGCGATGAAGGGAAGGAGTATGCTATTTTTTTCTTTCAGAGAGAAGGCGGATGGTGAAAGCCTTTAGAAAATGTAGCAGAAGCAGTCCCAAAGCTTCCTGCCGAAAAAAGTAGGCAGTGACGGAGCGACCGTTACAGCATTAAGTGACCATTTTGGTAATAAGGGTGGTACCGCGGAGATAGCCTTCGTCCCTATTTAGGGATAAAGGCTTTTATTTTACTAAAAAATAGGAGGGATATTGTGTATGAGATGGATGGGTGTAAATGAAATTAGAGAAAAATATTTATCATTTTTTGAAAGCAAGGAGCATTTGAGGCTTCCAAGTTATTCGCTTATACCTCAAAACGATAAAAGCCTTCTTTTAATAAACGCAGGTATGGCTCCATTAAAGCCATATTTTACAGGACAGGAAGTTCCACCGAGAAAAAGGGTTACAACATGCCAAAAGTGTATTAGAACCGGTGATATTGAAAGGGTAGGAAAGACAGCAAGACACGCTACTTTTTTTGAGATGCTCGGTAACTTTTCATTTGGAGATTACTTTAAAGAAAGTGCAATTCCTTGGGCATGGGAATTTGTAACTAAAGTTTTGGAAATTCCAAAGGATAGACTTTATGTAACGATATATCTTGATGATGATGAAGCTTTTAATATATGGACTACCAAAACCGATATAGATCCTGATAGAATTTTTAGACTCGGCAAGGAAGATAATTTCTGGGAAATAGGTCAAGGTCCCTGTGGCCCATGTTCTGAGATACATTTTGATAGAGGAGAAGGAAAATTAAATAGTCTTGAAGAGTTTTTAAAAGCTGGGGAAGAGGATAGGGTAATAGAGTTTTGGAATCTTGTTTTTACACAGTTTGATAAAGACGAAAATGGAAACTACAATCGCCTTGAAAATCCTAACATAGATACGGGAATGGGACTTGAAAGAATGGCAACAATTATGCAGGGCGTAAACAGTATATTTGATATAGATACTATGAAAAATATATTAAATGAAGTGTGCAGAATATCTAATGCCGAATACAAAAAGGATAGTAAAAAGGATATTTCATTAAGACTTATTACTGATCATATAAGAAGTGTAACCTTTATGGTAAGCGATGGAATACTCCCTTCTAATGAAGGAAGAGGATATGTATTAAGAAGGCTTTTAAGAAGGGCTGCAAGACACGGAAAGCTTCTTGGAGTAAATAAAGCATTTTTATGGGAGCTTTGTGATGTTGTAATAGAAAATTCAAAGGATGCCTATCATCAGCTTGAAGAGAAAAAAGATTATATAAAGAAAGTAATAAGGCTTGAAGAGGAGAGATTTGACGAGACAATAGATCAAGGGATGGTAATTTTAAATCAGTATATTGATGAACTTAAAAAAGAAGAAAAAAGTACATTATCAGGAGAAAAAACTTTTAAGCTTTATGATACCTATGGTTTTCCTCTTGAATTAACCCTCGAAATACTTGAAGAACAGGGCATGAATGCAGATGTAAAGGGATTTAATGAAGAGATGAAACATCAAAGAGAAAGAGCAAGAGCTGCAAGAGAAGAAACTAATTATATGGGAACAGAGATGGATATATATATGACTCTTCCTGCTGAAATAACTACAACTTTTTCAGGATACGATGATACTAATGCAACAGGAAAAGTGCTTGTAATTGTTTCAAAGGGTGATGTAGTAGATAGAGCCAATGCAGGGGATGAGGTTTCGGTTATTCTTGACAATACATCCTTCTATGCTGAGATGGGCGGTCAGGTAGGAGATAAAGGATACCTTGAAGGAGAAGGTTTTAAAGTTGAGATTTATGATTGCAAAAAAACTGCTAATGGGAAGGTACTACACATTGGGAAAGTAGTTGAAGGAAGTATAAAAACTGATTCAAAGGTTAAATCTGTTGTTGATAGAAGCAGAAGATTTGATATTGCAAGAAACCATACAGCAACCCATCTTCTTCACGCAGCTTTAAGAAAAGTTCTTGGAAACCACGTTGAACAATCTGGTTCCCTTGTAGCGCAGGATAGATTAAGATTTGACTTTACACATTTTGAGGGTATTTCTTCAGAGAATTTAAGAAAAATTGAAAATATGGTGAATGAAAAGATAATGGAAGGATTAACAGTTGAAACAGTTGAAACTTCTATAGATGAAGCAAGAAAAATGGGTGCTATGGCGTTGTTTGGAGAAAAATATGGAAATATAGTTAGGGTAGTTAAAGCAGGAGATTTTAGTATTGAGCTTTGCGGAGGTACTCATGTTAATAATACTTCTTCAATAGGTATGTTTAAAATAATATCTGAAGGAGGAGTTGCAGCAGGAGTTAGAAGGATTGAAGCAGTTACTGGAAAAGGCGCACTAAGCTATGTTGAACAATTAGAAGATACAATAAAGAGCGTTGCATCAGTTTTAAAAACTTCATCAAAGGATATAGTAAGGCGCTGTGAATCATTAATGAATGAAATAAAAGATAAAGAAAAAGAGATAGAAAATCTTAAGTCAAAAATGGCTTCAGGAGCTTTTTCAGATATAATAAGCAACGTTAGAGAAATTAAAGGAGTAAAGGTTGCACTTTCATCCCTAGAACTTGATGCAGAGTCTTTAAGAGAGCTTGGGGATAAACTAAGAGATAAGCTTGGTAAATCTGTAATTCTGCTTGCAGGCATAAAAGATGAAAAGGTTACCTTTGTTGCAATGGCAAGTAAAGATGCTGTATCCTTAGGAGTTCATGCAGGAAATTTAGTAAAAGAAGTTGCAAAGATAACTGGAGGGGGAGGCGGCGGAAGACCCGATATGGCTCAAGCTGGAGGAAAGGATGTTTCAAAGGTAAATATGGCTCTTGAAAGCGCATATTCTATTATTGAAAATATGATTAAATAAAAGGAGGAGGATTATTGCCTCCTTTTATTTGTATAAAATAATAAAAAATATATATAATAGCATTTGATTTAATTTTAATATAGTGGTATATTATGTGTATAGTTAATAAACGCGAGAAAGGTGTGGTTGCTGTGACCGAACGCCATGAAGGTACGATGCAGTATAAATTTGAAATGGAAAATAATGAAAAAATAAAAGAGGTACTCAGGGAGGTATATGAAGCCCTTAAAGAAAAAGGATATAATCCTATTAGCCAAATGGTAGGATATATACTTTCAGGAGACCCAACATATATAACCAGTTATAAAAATGCAAGATCTAAAATAAGAAAGCTTGAAAGAGATGAAATTTTAGAAGAATTATTAATGAATTTTATTGAAGAAAAATAATTTGTTAAAATATTTATACAAAATTTATACAAATATGTTTTATTTGATTTTAAAGATAATTTAAGATTATAAAATAATGTTTCGGTAAGCTGTTTATTTTTTAAATTAATAATAGATTAGTATTTATTATTATAATAGTTTTGATTAAGACGGTATAAAGTATACCGTCTAAAATTTTTAAGGAGGTTAAAATTTGAGAATAATGGGGCTTGATGTAGGAGATAAAACAATAGGAGTTGCTATTAGCGATCTCTTTGGTTGGACGGCTCAGGGAATAAAAACAATAAAAAGAACAGGCATTAAAAAGGATATTAATGAAATAATAAATATTATCGATGAGTATAAAGTAGAAAAAATAGTAGTGGGTTATCCTAAGAATATGAACGGTACCATAGGACCAAGAGCACAGTCAGTTACTGATTTTTGCAATAAATTAAAAAGCAAAGTTAATATCGATATAGAACTTGAGGATGAGAGATTAACTACGGTTGCAGCTGAAAAAATGCTTATTGATGCTGATGTTTCGAGAAAAAAGAGGAAGGAAGTAATTGATACTATTGCAGCTACCTATATACTTCAAACTTATCTTAACAGAATTAACAAATAAAGATTGACAGCTTATAAAATAATAATTACAATAACATTATAATTAGAAAAGAGGTGTTCTTATGGAAAATAACGAAAATACAGTAATATTAACCGATGAAGATGGCGTAGAAACTGAATTTGAAGTCATCACAGCACTTGAAGTGGATGGAAATGAATACTATGTATTATATCCTGTAAATGAAGTAGAAGAAGATGATGCAGTAGTATTAAAGTTAACTAAAAATGAAGATGGAGAAGAAATGCTTACAACTATTGAAGATGATGAAGAGTTTGAAAAGGTAGCTGCTGCATACGAAGAGTGGATAAGCGAAGAAGAATTTGAAGACGAAGAATAAGAAGGATATACCTTGGGTATATCCTTTCTTTTATAGATAATGAGGCATTTGAATATTATAAAGAGGTAAATTTTATGTATATTGAAGGAGAAAAAACAATTGGCAGATTTATAAAAAGGCTTAATAGGTTTGAAGCTTTAGTTTGGATAGAGGATAAAATTGAATTGGTACATGTTCCTAACACAGGAAGAATGATTGAATTACTTAATGAAGGAACTGAAGTAATACTTCAAAAGAGCAGCAATCCTTATAGAAAGACTAAATATAGCCTTCTTCATATATATAAAAATCAACATCTTATCTGTGTTAATTCTTCTTTAGCAAATAAAGTATTTGAAGAAGCTGTTTTAAAGGGTAAGATTAATTGGGCAGAGGGAAAAATAAAAAGAGAAGTTCAATTTTTAAACAGCAGGTTTGATTTTTTTATTGAAAAAAATGATGGAATGTTTGTAGAAGTAAAATGTGCAACTTTTGAAGAGAATGGAATTGCAAAATTTCCTGATGCACCTACAGAAAGAGGGAAAAAACACATAGATGAGCTTATATTAGCTAATAATAATTATAAAACTGGAATTGTTATTATCGCTTTTATGGATTATGTAAATAGCTTTACCCCAAACTACAAGATAGATAAAGCATTTGGAGATAAATTAAAAGAAGCATTTTTAAAAGGAGTTTTATTGAAAGTATATAGATGTTTAGTAGATATAGATGAAGTTTCTATAAAAGATGAAATAAGGTTTTTTTTCTAATGTTTTTAAAGCGTATTTTGAATTATTCTATCAATTGACAATCTCTTGATATTACATGTAAAATAATGTTAGGTTTAATATAATAGTTCTCGAATTGAGGTGTAATCATGGTTGTATTTTCAAAGGAAGAAAGTGAAAAACTTAGGCAGCGTCTTAAAACTGGAGGATATAAGCTGACTCCTCAAAGAAGGGCTGTGCTTGATGTAATTATAGATAATGAAGGAAAACATCTTTCTACTGAAGAAATTTATGATATTGTAAAAAAAGGTTGCCCTGAGATTGGGCTTGCAACTGTATATAGAACACTTCAACTTTTAGAGAAAATGGGCGTAGTATGCAGGATGAATTTTGATGATGGATGCAACAGGTATGAACTTATACATGATGAAGAGGATCATCAGCATCATCATCTTGTTTGTATAAATTGTGGAAATGTGGAAGAAGTTGAGGGAGATCTTTTAGAAACTCTCGAGGAAAAAATAGAGGAAAAGTATAATTTTAAAATTACTAATCATAGTGTTAAGTTTTTTGGATTTTGTAGCAAATGTAAGGATTTAAAATAGAGGTATGCCTTGACGTTTTATAGATTTGCAGGTTAAAATCGTTATATTGATTTAAATTAATAAAATGATTTTAAAGTAGTTCCATTTAGAAAAAGTGAAGCTATTAAATTCAATTAAAATATAGAAATTTTAGATTGATTATTTAAAAAAGTTAATAATAAAATATTAGTATTTAATTTGGGAATATTATTGGTAATATATAGATTTTAATAAAAAGGAGGGAATGTGTATTTGTCAAAAAAAGATAAAGTAAAAGTAATTCCTCTTGGAGGAGTTAATGAGATTGGAAAGAATATGACTATTATTGAATATAAAAATGATATAATAGTTATAGACTGCGGACTTATGTTTCCAGAAGAAGAGATGTTTGGAGTAGATATTGTAATACCTGATATTTCATATTTATTAAAACAAAAAGATAAGGTTAGAGCAATAGTATTAACTCACGGCCATGAAGATCACATAGGTGCTCTTCCATATATATTAAAGCAATTGAATGTACCGGTTTATGGTACTAAACTTACAATTGGTATTGTCCAAACAAAGCTTAAAGAGCATGGAATACTTAGAGACTGTTCTTTAAATGTAGTAAAACCTAAAGATTTTATTACTTTCGGAGATATAAGGGTTGAATTTATAAAAAACAGCCACAGTATAGCAGATTCATGTTCGCTTGCTATACATACTCCCGTTGGAATAATAGTACATACAGGAGATTTTAAAATAGATTATACTCCAATAGACGGAGTTGTGATGGATTTAGCACGATTTGCTGAGCTTGGGAAACAGGGTGTAATGCTTCTTATGGCAGATAGTACCAATATTGAAAGACCTGGATATACTATGTCTGAAAGAACAGTTGGAGAAACCTTTGATAAAATTTTCAGCGAAACAAAGTCGAGAATAATAGTTGCTACTTTTGCTTCTAATATTCATAGAATACAGCAGATAATGGATTCAGCATATAAGCATGGTAGAAAAGTTTCAATTTCTGGAAGAAGCATCGAAAATATTGTTGAAGTTGCTAGCGAATTGGGATATCTTAAATTTGCAGAAGGGCTTTTTATAGATATTGATGATATAGATAAATATAAACCGAGTGATATTGTTATTATTACAACAGGAAGCCAAGGCGAACCTATGTCAGCACTTGCAAGGATGTCAACTTCTGAACATAAGAAAGTTGAAATTATGAGAGATGATCTTGTAATAGTTTCGGCAACACCGATACCAGGAAATGAAAAGCTAATTTCAAGGGTTATAAATCAACTGTTTAAAAGGGGAGCTAATGTAATATATGAGTCTCTTGCAGATATTCATGTTTCGGGGCATGCCTGTCAGGAAGAACTTAAATTAATACATACATTAGTAAAACCTAAATATTTTATGCCAGTACATGGTGAATATAGGCATTTAAAGCAGCACTCACTGCTTGCTCAAAAGCTTGGAATGGATGAAAAAAATATATTCATATCAGATATTGGTCAGATACTTGAAATAAATGAAAATATGGGAAGATTAAGCGGCTATGTAACTGCTGGTCAAGTTTTAGTAGATGGACTTGGAGTTGGAGATGTTGGAAATATTGTTTTAAGAGATAGGAAACATTTGTCCCAGGATGGTATACTAACTGTTGTAGTAACTATAGAAAGGGAAACAGGAAAGGTTATAGCTGGTCCAGATATTATATCAAGGGGATTTGTTTATGTAAGAGAGTCAGAGGATTTAATGGAAGAAGCTAAAAATATCGTTAAGGTATCCCTTGAAAAATGCCTCAGAAATCAAATAACTGAGTGGGCAGCTATAAAGTCAAGCATTAAAGAGGATTTAAGAGAATATTTATATGAAAAAACTAAACGTAAACCTATGATATTACCAATAATAATGGAAATATAATTAAAGCCTGGTGTCGAATACACCAGGCTTTTTAAAAACTTTTTTTGTATTGAAAAAAGTTTTAATTTATGGTAATAATTAATTGATGTAGGAGGTGTTTTTAATGAACGTATATGATAAAGCTCATGAACTGGCAAGAGCTCTTAAATCTGCACCAGAGGTAATCGAATATAAGGCAGCATTAGAAAAAATAAATTCTAATCAGAATAATAAAAAGATGGTAGAAGATTTTAGAAAAAAACAGTTTGAACTTTATTCACAGCAACTAAAAGGAATTGAGCCTTCAAAGGAGCAAATTGAATCAATAAATAACCTTTTTAATATAATAAATCTTAATTCAGAAGTTAGAAATTATCTTGAAGCTGAAATGAGATTTTCAAGACTTTGGGAGGATATTTTAAAAATTTTAGGAGATGCAGTAGATATAGATTTTGAAAAGGAATTTATGAAATAATGGAGGTTATTTCTATATATGAAAAAGAATGAAAATAGATATATTATAGAATCTGGGGTTATAGCGGCAATTTATTGCGTATTAACTATTGGTTTAAAACCCATATCCTATGGTGCAGTTCAATTTAGATTGTCAGAAGCGATGACTATACTTCCTTTTTATATGCCATCTGCAGTTCCAGGACTATTTTTAGGCTGTGCTCTTGCAAATGTCTTTGGGGGATTAGGCCTTGTTGATATAGTCTTTGGAAGTTTAACTACTTTTTTTGCAGCATATATTACGTCAAAAATGCCTAATAAATATCTTGCAGTACTTCCTCCAATAATACTTAATGCTTTTATAGTATCAATATGGGTTAGTAAAATTACTAATATGCCGTACATGGTTACTGTTGGTACAATTGGTTTTGGAGAGTTTGTGTCTGCAGGAATTGCAGGAATAATTTTATCCTCTGTTTTTGAGCGACTTACAAATATATACAAACGTTGACATTTGCGTTTAGATTGCTTAAAATTAAATATTGTTGAAAATAGGATACTAATAATAGTATCCTATTATTTTTGGAGGTTGTTTAAATGAAGAAGATTACAAGAAATGATATTAGAAACGTCGCAATAATTGCTCATGTTGATCATGGAAAAACTACTCTTGTTGATGGAATGTTAAAGCAAAGTGGAATATTTAGAGTAAATGAAAAAGTTGAAGAAAGAGTTATGGATTCTAATGACCTTGAAAGAGAAAGAGGAATTACTATACTTTCTAAAAATACGGCTGTAATGTACGATGGAATAAAAATAAATATAGTAGATACACCTGGACATGCAGATTTTGGAGGAGAAGTTGAAAGAGTTTTAAAAATGGTAGACGGTGTAGTACTTCTTGTTGATGCCTTTGAAGGTCCTATGCCACAAACGAGGTTTGTTTTAAGAAAAGCTCTTGAATTAAAGCTAAAACCTGTGGTTGTAATAAATAAAATAGACAGACCTGATGCAAGACCTGAGGAAGTTATAGACATGGTTTTAGAGCTTTTCATTGAGCTTGGAGCAGATGACGATCAGATTGAATTTCCGGTAGTTTATTGTTCAGCAAAGGAAGGTATTGCAAAAATTAATCTTTCTGATAACTCAGATAGTTTAAGACCTTTATTTGAAACAATTATAAATAATATACCTGCACCATCTGGATATATAGATGAGCCTCTTCAAATGCTTGTAACGACAATTGATTCAAATGAGTATGTTGGAAGAATTGCAGTAGGGAAAATAGAAAGAGGAAAGATAAGAAAAAATCAACAGATTGCTGTTTGTGGAACCGATGGCAAAATAAGAAATGGGAAAATTGTAACACTTTATGCTTTCAGTGGGCTTAAGAGAGAAGAAGTTGAGGAGGCATCTTTAGGAGATATTGTTGCAGTATCCGGGATAGCAGATATAAGTATTGGTGAAACTATAGCTGACATACAAAATCCAGAGGCTCTTCCATTTGTAAATATTGATGAGCCTACTATTTCTATGACATTTAGCGTAAACGACAGCCCCTTTGCAGGACGTGAAGGAGATTATGTAACCTCAAGACATCTAAGGGATAGGCTTTTAAAGGAACTTGAAACTAATGTAAGCCTTAGAGTAAAAGAAACTGATTCTACGGATTCTTTTGAAGTTTCAGGTAGAGGTGAACTTCATTTATCTATTCTTATTGAAACTATGAGAAGAGAAGGATATGAGTTTCAGGTTTCAAAACCTAGGGTAATTCTAAAAGAAATAGATAATAAGCTTTATGAACCCATAGAGTATCTTACAATAGATGTTCCAGAGGATTTTATGGGTGTTGTCATGGAAAAACTTGGCATAAGAAAGGCAGAAATGGTAAACATGACTTCAGCAATAAATGGCTATGTAAGACTTGAATTTAAAATACCTGCAAGAGGTCTTATAGGATATAGAAGTGAATTTATGACTGATACTAAAGGCAATGGAATTATGAATCATGTATTTTATGGATATGAGCCTTTTAAAGGAGAAGTTCCAGAAAGAAGCAGAGGAGCACTTATTGCTTATGAAACTGGTGAAGCTGTAACCTATGGACTTTACAATGCTCAGGAAAGAGGAACTCTTTTTATAGGGCCTTCAACTCCAGTGTATCAGGGTATGATAGTTGGAGTATGTTCAAGGGCTGAAGATATAGATGTTAATGTATGTAAAAAGAAACATGTTTCAAATATGAGAGCTGCAGGTTCTGATGAAGCATTAAGGCTTACCCCCCCAACAGAAATGTCTCTCGAGCAGTGTCTTGAATTTATAGCAAGCGATGAACTCGTTGAGGTAACACCAAAAACTATTAGAATGAGAAAAAAGATACTTGATACAGCTATTAGAAAAAAGGAGATGTCAAGGGGTAGAAATTCTTAAATAAACTTGTTTAATTTACTTTTAAATAATATAATATGAATAGTAACTGGGAAAGCGGTGGGGAAATGTATTACAAAAGTAAAAAATACAATATAATATATTTAATATTTATTTTAATATTAGTTGCAGCAACTTTTTTATATATAAGTTATAGAAGCTATATACTTTCTCCAATTTCAAAAAAAAACAAACAAATAATTTTTCGAGTTGAAAGAGGAGAAAGCAGAAAAACAGTTATTAATAAAATGTATAAAAATAAAATTATAAAGAATAAGTTCTTTGCGAATTTATATGCTAAAAATAAAAAAATAGGGAAAGATTTAAAGCAGGGAGTGTATATTTTAAATACGTCTATGAGTCCATCCCAAATACTTGACAAGGTTCTTAATGGTAAAACAGATAAAGACCCAGGTATAGTGTATGTTACTATACCTGAGGGCTTTACAGTTAAAGAAATCGCAGAAAGATTAAATAAAGAGGGCCTTATAAATGATATAGATTCCTTTATAAATGAATGTCAAAATGGAGCTTTTAATTATGAATTTTTAAAATCAATACCTAAAGATAGAAATTCGAGGCTTGAAGGGTATTTATTTCCCGATACCTATGAATTTGAAAAGGGATTGAGCAATCATGATATAATAGATAAAATGCTTTTAAGGTTTAATGATATATATGAATCAGTAGTTGTACCTCAAATGAAGGGTCAGAATTATTCTGTTGATGATATAATAATAATGGCTTCCATTGTAGAGGAAGAAGCAAAAATTGACAGTGAAAGACCTATGATTTCAAAGGTTTTTTACAACAGAATTAAAAAGAATATGAAGCTTCAATCCTGTGCAACTGTACAATATGCTTTAGGAACTCATAAAACTACTTTATATTATAAAGATCTTAAAATTGAGTCTCCTTATAATACCTATAAGTATTTGGGACTTCCTAAAGGACCTATTTGCAACCCAGGTAAAAAATCGATTGAAGCTGCATTAAATCCTGCTGATGTTGATTATATTTATTTTGTTTCAAAGGGCGATGGAAGCCATTATTTTACGAATGACTATAATGAATTTTTAAAATATAAAAAGATGCTTAAAAAAACTAAGAATTAAAATAAAAATTTTTGCAAAATCTATTTAATACATGGAATACAGAAAAGAAATTCCATGTATTAATTTTGTATTTGGAGGATAAAATGAGCAATATTGCACATGATTATATTGAAGAATATATAAGAGGTCTTATACCTCAAAAAAGTGGTCATATAAAGATAATGGAAGAGTATGCTAAGGAAAATGATGTTCCAATAATTCATCCTGAGGTTGCTCAATTTTTACGAGTTCTTATAAAGTCTCATAATGTAAAAAAAATTCTTGAAGTAGGTACAGCTATTGGATACTCAGCTCTTATTA
>JAOADY010000007.1 GCA_026417075.1 Caloramator sp. | reverse complement strand
TAAAAGTTGCATAACAAATTTTAACAACAGTATTTTACTATAAGGGGACTTTTAACCCCTAAGATTGGATAAATATTGCTACGCATTTATATTTGTCCATAGTTGGTAATTTGATTTTTAAAATTGCCTATCTAAAGTTTTTAATTTAATCTAGAATGTCCGATTTATTTTTTGTAATAAACTACCTTTTTAAGCCTAATTTTTTGCTTTTTAGTAAAACCTTCATCAGGAATATTAAATATTTTCTTCATAAATTCATATAACTTTTTATTTAGATACTTAAATTCATTAGAAACTTCCCACTTTAATATAGATCTCTATGACCCCTTTAATCGGTGCCTTAGCAAGCCCATCAGACATAAATTCATTTTTCATAATATTCCACCTAATAAACTTCTGGATATCCAGTAATTTTTTGAATCTCGTCATAAATCTCCTTAAGCCTTGGATATATTTTCTTGTAAACTCTGCTATATAGCTGTTTATATATATTCATATTCTTCTCATTTGGCTCAAAGGTTTTACTATAATGAACCATATTTTTAACTGCTTCATCATAATTTTTATATATCTTAAGTCCTACGAAACCATTTATTGCAGCTCCAAGTCCTGACATTTCATAAGTTTGACCTTTAAGTACAGGTCTGCCCATCATATCAGCAGTTATCTGACAAATTGCATCACTTTGAGAGCCTCCACCACAAACCACTATCCTTTTTATTCTTTTTCCTGATTTTTTTTCAATCTTTTCAATCCCTTCAAGAAGTTCATAATTAATTCCCTCAATAATTGCTCTATATATATGTGCTTTTGTATGCACATCCCCAAAGCCTATCATAGCACCCTTTGCCTTTGGCATTTTAAGCCCAGGACTCCAATAGGGCTGAAGAACCAATCCTTTAGAACCAGGCGGAATCTCATTAAGTCTCTCATTTAAAAGAATCTCAGTAAATATACCCTTTTCCTTTGCTTCAATCATTTCTCTTGCTGCAAATTCTTTTTTAAACCAGCTAATCATCCAATATCCTCTAAATACTTGAATCTCTGGATTAAATTTATTAGGAATTGCAGCCGGATATGATGGCATAAAAGAAATTGGTTCAATATATTTATCTGATGTTGTTTGTACAGTTGCTGTTGTCCCAAAGCTAACACATGCACTTTCAGTGTCAATACACCCGCATCCTAAAGTTTCACATCCTTTATCCGATGCAGAAGCTATCATAACTGTCCCTTCTTTTACCCCTGTCAAAAACGATGCTTCCTTTGTAATATAGCCTAAAACTTCTCCTGGATTAACTATATCTGGTAATCTATTTTTATCTACACCAAACATATGCCATCTAAAGCTTAAAGGTGATTTAGGCCAAGAAAGGTTTTTATAATCAAAGGGTATATGACCTATTTGACATGCTACAGAATCTATCATTTTTCCTGTAAGTTTAAAAGTTAAGTATCCCGATATCATAAGATATTTATAAGTTTTCTCCCATATATCCGGCTGATTTTCAATTATCCAGTTAGCCTTGCCCTTTCTTCTTGAAATCTCAACTGCATTTCTCATGCCTATTGCTAAAAAAGCTAAATTTTCATAAAAAGCCATAGGTTTTTCACACTTTGCCATTCTTTGATCAAGCCATAAAATAGCAGGTCTTAAAGCATTTCCATTTTCATCAACATTAACAACGGTATCCCTCATTGTCGTTAGAGTAACAGCTATTATTTTTTCAAATTCTAAAGGTCTTTTTTCTTTTAAATCATTACATACATTACAAAGAGTATTCCAATATAATTCAGCATCCTGCTCTGCCCATCCAGAATATGGAGAAAAGTAAGAGTCAAATTCAATCTTACTTTTTTCAATTAAATTGCCTTTCTCATCAAATATAAGTGCTCTTATACTTTGTGTTCCACAATCAATAGCAAGTACAAACCTATCAAACACATTTATTCCCCCTTAAAAATCATCTCCATATCGTAGGTAAATATAATATTTGCTTCTATATCTAAAACATTCTCTATTAAAAAATAGATAAGACTTATTAGAATTTCAAAACCAACAGAATGTTTCCTCCTTGCAACAAATCTCCCTATACCTATCTTGTTTTTTTATATAAGTATCCTTAATTTACAAGCTTTGAAAGCGCTTATCTAACTGTCGCTCTACCTATATCATATTTCTCAATAAGCTCCTTTTCCATTTGTATTTTAAAACCAAACTGCCATGTACTATTTTTTATTTTTTCAACAAGTTTGTTCTTAAGCTGTGCATATAGTGGTATATAACTATATCTATCAAACATTTTAATCCCTCATTTTATTGAATTTATATACATACTATAATACCAATTTTATTTCAATTATAGTGCCTTTTAATAAATATTTAATGATTTTTCTTAAATTTTATAATATAATTTAAATAACAGATATGCATTAGGCAGAGTAGACGATTGTGCGTTAAGTGCCAGTAGGACGGGAAGTTGCCTCTGGACGAAAAGCATTTGCTTGCGATGCAATCGTTGCATTCCGCTGCCACAAAAGTATCCCCTTTTGTGGCCTACTTTGCATATAAAGCAAAAGGAGGAATTAAAATGAAAAAAACGCATATCTTAGTCTATACTTCTTTACTCATTTCTCTTGAAATAATTCTAACAAGATTTCTATCTATTCAAACACCTATTGTTAGAATAAGTTTCGGCTTTATTCCTATAATGATATCTTCAGTAATGTTTGGACCCATAATTGGAGGAATAACAGGTGCATTATCTGATATCATAGGAACATTTCTTTTCTCAACATCAGGTTATTTCCCTGGTTTTACTTTAAGTGCATTTTTAAGCGGCTTTATTTATGGTGTCATATTGTATAACAATAAATTTTCTGTTAAAAGAATTGTTATTTCGGTTTTACTAGTATCCATTATTGTTAATTTGGGATTAAATACAATATGGCTTTCAATAATTACAAAAAAAGCAATATTTACAATAATTACTTTGAGAATTATTAAAACTGCTATTATGATACCTATTCAAATAATCTGCATAAATATTGTACTTAAATCTCTATCAAAATATCTAAAAAAATCATTATATTTGGAAAAATAAAAGATGCTGAGTTCTTATTTAGCATCTTTCAACTCTATATTTAATCATTTTTTATAAATGCAAATAAAATCCATCCTGTTTTATATTTTATATTCTTACTTCATTTTTCTTTTTATTAAAAATATCTACCTAAAATATTTTGTGAATTCATTCTTAATTAAAAAACAATATTTTCAACAATTCTTAATTTTATACAAACCAGTTCTTATAATCCCATAATAAACAAATCCATTATTTTATTATTTACACTTAAATTAATAACAAAAATCGTTTGTATCTCTCATATGCTTTAGTTTTCCCCTATTTTTTATTAGTATTATCTCCTACAATATTTAAAGTTCAATTTTTAAAGAACTGTCCCTTTCAAGGCAGAACCCTATTGGAGCATAGCTTCTTTCTATCTCATCTTTTGAATACCCCTTAGAGTTTGTTATGGATAATTTATCCATAACAAACTAATTCTACTATTATTTTATCACAAATTTTATTTATTTTATCTGAATATTGAGTTTTTTATCAATAATCATATACATAAGGATACCTTTGCCTTTAATTTTTCTTTAAAAATTACACTCCATTTCCTTTAATTCTGTTTATAAAAGAATGAATAATTTTTGCAGTTAATCCCCAAATTATATTACCTTCATATTTATAAAAATAAACGTTGAGTTTAGCGCTTTCCCAATTATAATTTTCAGAAGTTACTCCTATATCATAGGGAAATTCTTCGATAGGATTGGTTGAAGTTTTTATTTTCATAATCTTTGGTTTTGTGTTTATAAAAAAATTTAGGGGAATAAATATAAGTTTTTCAACTTCATCCTTAGAAAAACTAATTTTATCTACATCCTTTATTCTTGCAATAAAAGTATAGATTACCTTTCCATAATGGGTTACCGCTATATCCCCCATAGATAAAATTTCTATGTCATCCTCCTTTAAAAGCAACTCTTCACAGGTTTCACGAATCGCTGCATCTATTTTTCTCTCATACTTTTCAACTTTACCTCCTGGAAGAGATATCTCCCCCGCCCCGCTTAAATTTCTGCTTCTTATTTCAAACACTATATTTTCTTCTCCGTTTATATTAACAAGAGGAATGGTTACTGCATAAACTCTCAAATCATCCTTTTCCCCTACTATGCCTATGTCTTTATATATTTTACTAAAAAAATCTCTATCCATAACTTACCCTCCAACTGCATATTAATTAGGTGAAATAAATAACCGTCCCTTCTTATACTACTTATATATAATAAAAAGCGGCGTTTTGCCGCTTTAAACAGGTCTTCTTTTTAAAACCATTATATCCATCTCGTGCCTTCCGCTTATCTCTGCAAGGGCTTTTACTTCATCCTGAACATCCCTTAAGTCCTTTGATATGTTTTTAGTTGCTGTCTCTAAAACATCAAATCTTTCATGCATCTCTTCCGTTAATTCTTCAAACTGTTTTTTATCCTGATCTTTATGAGATGTTTGAACTTCAGCTATAATATCAATCTTTTACCTAATTCTTCAATCTTTATAGAGTTTTTATTAACCTCTTTTTTAAGATCAGAAATTTCATCTTTAACATTTTTCATTTCATCTTTTAGGCTTGAAACTTCTCCTTTTAAACCTGAAATTTCGTTTTGTACATTTGTCATCTCGCCCTTTAAGCCTGAAATCTCGCCTCTAATATTAGAAATTTCGCTTTTTATTTCTCGGTTCTCTTCCAAAATCTGCCCTAATAATACAACTTCATTTTCCATAGAAACACCTTTCCTTAGGAATATTATACCTATTAGCCATATAAAACTCAAGTTACATAATATTCCTCTAAAATTATCCCTACATCCTCATAAACTCATTTGCATCCTTTTTCAGGTAATCTAAATTCTACCTCTGTTCTAAGTTCTTCAAAATGCTTTATAGCACGCTTTATTTTAAGCTCCTCTTTGAGTAAGTTTTAATTTGTATTCGAACTGTAAAAATTTTTAACTTATGATAGTTTTTGTATTAAAATTAATTTAGAATATTGTAAAAACTTTGGGGGTATATGATGAGTAAAATAAAAAACCACCTTTTTAAATGTTGAGATTTTTTATTTTAAGAATTATTTTTTACTATATTTAAAATCTTTACTACTTCATCTAATTCTGTTTTTGTTTTCATAAAAACTTCAAAAAAATCTTTATAAACTCCTGATGTTTGGGAAGGTATAGATTTTCTTTGTAAATTTAATATGTTAGATTTTAAATCTAACCCTGTATATTTAATTGCAATTTTTATAGCATTTTTAGATGGGAAAAAGTTTGCTATAGCAAAAACCCTTTCTTGTTCTAACCTATAATCTGGTGTATTTGTAGCATAATTTTTTATACCTGATTCATCAAGCTTGTTTACAAATTCTATAAATAAATCTTGTAGTTCTTTTGATGCATTATCAAATCTTTCTTTAAATTTAATTTTTTCTTTTATTTTATATATTGCTCCACTTGTAGTTGCCATATCTTTTAAAATTGTTTTTGTTTCTATTGCTTTTAAAAAATCTATTTTCCTTTCTTCTTTCATATAATTATTTTCTTTACAATTTTTAAACTTACAAAAACTTTTTATCGTACATAAATTGCATTTCGGATTGTTTTCCGTACATATACCATCTATCGTTCCTAATACATCCGATTTGCCTACCTGTCCATATTTTACAAATATAATATCTATATACCTTATAGGAAGGTTCAATTGCTTTGAAATTTCTCTTCCTATTTCAATAGTTTTATTCAAGTCATTTTCTTCTTCAATTAAACCTAACCTATAAAATATCCTTCTAATTACAGTATCGGGTTTTAATGAGTTAAACCCTAAATCAGTTAAAAAATGCCACCCTGCAGTTTCGCCGATTCCAATGAATAATTTTTTTAAATCACAATATAAATATTCTAATTGCTTGTTTGAACAATATATATCATTGATATTATATACTTGATAAATAAAATTCTGAAATGAACCATATTTTTTCGTTATATTATTAAAAACTACTGCATTTCTCTTAATCCATTCAATCTGCTTTGGAAATCCAGTTCTTAAAATAATTGCGTTAATTTGTTCATCATTGAAATTTATAAGTTTTTCATAATCATACAGATTTTCTTTTAATATAGGAATTTTATTCTCAATCATTGAAGCTTTTTTACCCATATTAAAAAACATAACTTGAGTTAATTTCCAAAATATTTCCTTATTATCAAAATTTTTGTAATTATAATTTTTAAAATGATTTATCTTTTTTTCAAATTCTTCATCACTTACATATTTCATTTTTCTAAGTCCATCAACTACTCTTTCAGTTAATTGCTCATAATTCATTTTCATTTCCTTCTTAAATTTTATTTGATAAAATTATAACTTATTTAAGTATAAACAATAAGAACCTAATTTAAGGCTCTTGCTCTTCTTTTTTCTTTACTAAAGAAAATATATTAATCATAGGAAGTTTAACTGGAGGATTGATACCTGAAAGTGCTGTTACACTTAAAATATAAGATCTTGAAAGTTGAGATAACATAGTAGTACCATTAATTTTTAACATTCTCTCAAAATCTTCCTTACTTATTTTATTTTTATTTGCTATAAATACACCTTCTATAGTTAAATTTATTTTGAATAGTATAGAATTTTTAATTTTAGCCTTAACACTAACGATAAATTCCACTATTCCAAAAAATTTTTCAATATTCTCTTCTGTTTTTAAAATATTATAATCAAATTCATAAGATAAATTTGCCTTTTCCTTACTTTTTTGAACCTGTTTTGTTATTAGAGAAAACTCAGATACTCTGCTTCCAACAAACTGAAAATCTGCTAAAATATTATTTGAATCTATCATGCATTTTTCACCAACTTTTCAATAAAATCCATACTACTGTTATCATCTACCATATTAATTTCATCCCATACATCAGATTCACTACAATTTTGTTCTTGAAAAAGAATATTAAATTGCCAGCCAAGTTTTTTAGATATTTTCCACAACTGTTCAATTGTTGGATTATATTCTCCACTTTCCAATTTAGAAATCATTGCCTGCTTCATTCCCAACTTTTCAGCTAATTGTTTTTGAGTTAATCCTTTTTCCTTTCTATAGTCAAATATTTTCATCGCAATATCGTATAAAATATCATCTAATTCAAATCGTTCTTTTGTTTCATCATCAGCTATTTTATCAATTAAATCCCAAGCATTTATAAGTTTGTTATTTCCCATTTTTATTCACCTCAATAAACCATTTATTTCTTCTTTTCTTTTATTTGCTATAATAATTGCATCCTTATAATCTTTCTTACTTTTTTCTTCAAATGTACATAATAATATAGCAATATTTTTTATGCTTTCATCTGTAAAAGTAAAAATTATTCTTAAATTTTTTAAGCTTTTAAATTTCATAGCATACAATCCATTTGTATTTTTTAGAATTTCAAACCAGTCAGATTTTTGATAACATTTAGTTCCCCTTTCTTCTAAATGCCTTAATCTTTGTCTATAAAGACTACTAAACTTTTGTTTAAACCCACTTGTTTCAATAATACCCATTAACTCCTCTTGACATTTACTATGTATAAATATATTTCTTGTATTAAATTGTTCTGGATATATAATATTATCTATAGCATACATGTAGTTTCTCCTCACCTATATTTTATAACTTATAGGTTATATTTGCAACAGTTTTTGCATTGTTTATTGCCTATAAGTTATATTGTCCTTTTTATAAATTTTTATACATATTCTATAAATTTATGTGCATTTTTATTTCAAAAATGTAATTTATTATAAATTATTATACCATAGTTATTAAAATTTAAAAATATTTGATTTTAAAACGAATAACTCAAAAGAACTCCTAAAAAAACAAGGCTTTTGCATTAATCTTTTCATGCAAAAGCCTTGTTTACTATTTAGAACAGTCCCGTTACTACCCCGTTTTCATCTATATCTATGTTTTCTGCAGCTGGAACCTTTGGAAGTCCCGGCATTGTCATTATATCTCCGGTCTGGCATACTATAAATCCTGCCCCTGCAGATACCCTAACTTCATTTACTGTAATCTTAAATCCCTTTGGAGCACCTAAAAGCTGCGGATTATCAGATAATGAATACTGAGTTTTTGCCATACATATAGGCATTTTATCAAGTTGGAGCTCCTCAAGCCTTTTTATTTCCTTTAGAGCCTTTGGTGAAAATTCAACACCATCTCCTCCATAGATTTCTTTAACTATTGTTCCAATCTTTTCAGGAATAGATTTTTCAACATCGTATAAAGGCTTATAGTTAGACTCCTCTTTATCTACTATTTCAACAAGCTTTTGTGCCATTTCTATTCCGCCTTCTCCGCCTTTTTCCCAAACTTCATTTAAAGCAACTTCAACGCCATATTCTTTACACTTATTTATTAAAAGATTTACCTCCGCATCTGTATCCGCTGAAAATTTATTTACCGCAACCATAACTGGAAGGCCAAATTTTCTTATGTTTTCAACCTGCTTTGATAGGTTTGCAAAACCTTTATCAAGAGCCTCAAGGTTTTCTAATGCTAAATCTGCCTTTTTAACTCCTCCGTGCATCTTTAAAGCTCTAATAGTTGCAACAATAACAACTGCTGATGGTTTTAATTGTCCGAATCTACATTTAATATTGAGGAATTTTTCTGCTCCAAGGTCAGCACCGAATCCTGCTTCAGTTATTAGATAATCGGCGAGCTTTAATCCTAGCTTTGTTGCAATTATGCTGTTGCATCCATGGGCGATGTTTGCAAAGGGCCCTCCATGAATAAGCGCTGGGGTGTTCTCGAGAGTTTGAACAAGGTTTGGCTTTATAGCATCCTTTAAAAGAAGCGTCATAGCACCGTCAACTTTTAAATCTTTTGCAGTTACAGGCTCACCGTCCATATTATATCCTATTATTATTCTTCCTATTCTTTCTTTCAAGTCCATCAAATCACTTGATAGGCACAAAACGGCCATAATCTCAGAAGCAACAGTTATCATAAATCCATCCTGCCTTACAAATCCGTTAGCCTTCCCTCCAAGACCTATTACAACCTCCCTAAGTGCCCTGTCGTTCATATCTATAACTCTTTTCCATGTTACCTGTCTTGAATCTATTCTAAGGCTGTTTCCATGATGGATGTGATTGTCTATTGCAGCGGATAAAAGGTTGTTTGCAGCGGTTATAGCGTGCATATCCCCTGTAAAATGAAGGTTAATATCCTCCATAGGAACAACCTGTGCATATCCTCCTCCTGCTGCTCCTCCCTTAACTCCAAAAACAGGTCCTAAGGAAGGCTCCCTTAGAGCTATTATTGCGTTTTTTCCTATTTTATTCAGTGCTTGTCCAAGACCAACGCTTGTGGTTGATTTTCCCTCTCCTGCAGGGGTTGGAGTTATAGCTGTAACAAGTATAAGTTTCCCATCCTTTTTATCCTTCAGCCTTTTAAATATGTCGAGGGAAACCTTTGCCTTATACTTTCCATAAAGTTCAAGCTCATCTTCAAGTATTCCAACGTTTTTTGCTATTTCTCTTATATCCTTCATTTTCGCCTTTTGAGCGATTTCAATATCGCTTGGTATCTTACCCATATAAATCACCCTCTCGTATTATTTGTATTTTTATTATAAAATATAAGCGTCACAAAATCGTCGATTGAAAAGTCACAAAAATCCCACTTTTATCTATATTATAAACAAAAATTACAAAATTATATACATTTAACTTTATTAATATAATTATGCCATCATTTCTTTAATTTAAATTTAGAAATACATTAAAAATATAATCTCCTACCTTATGCTTTTAGTTTTGCATCAAAGTAAAAACTACTTGTTGACAATCACCATTGGAAACACTCAACAACCACCTGCTAAATCAGGTGGTTGTTGAGTATGCAATTTGCTTAATTTAAAAAATTCCCCTCCTCAAAATCATAAAGTCCCCTATCAGTTATCTTGAGTTTTGGAATAACAGGAAGTGCCATAAATGCTAAAGTCAAAAATATATCCATGTCCTTATATTTCATATATTTATAAACACAGTTATATAAACTTTTTAATCTTTCGACTACAAATTCACTATTTTCATAACTCATAAGCCCTGCTATAGGAAGACTTATTTCTTCAAGCACTTTACCTTCTGATACTACTGCTATGCCTCCCCCTATATCTATTAAGCGGTTTACTGCCATAGCCATATCAGAATCATTATCTCCAAGGACAATAATATTATGAGAATCGTGGGATATTGTCTGCGCAATCGAACAGTTTTTTAATCCAAGGCCTTCAATAAATCCTATGGAATATTTTTTAGTGTTTTTATGCCTTTCAAATACACCGACTTTTAACACATCATCGCCTAAAACAGCTTTTACAAACCCATTTTCTAATATAACTTTTCTTTTTACTTTATCTGTTATTATTGAGCCTTTTATTGCCTTAATAACATTTATATATTCTCTACTATATTTGACATTGAATTTATCCTTTGTTATATAATCAATATTCATAGAGGATTTAAGTTCTATTGAATTGTTTTTTTCTATATTAAAATTAATCTCTCCTTTCCTTATCACTCTGTTTATCTTTATTTCCTTTAAATCATCAAGTATTACAATATCTGCATCATAACCTGCTGCAACAGCACCTTTGTTTTTGAGGTTGTAACACTTTGCAGCATTTAGTGTTGCTATTGTAATGGCTATAATGGGATTGATATTATTTTTTATTGCCTTTTTAATGTTATAATCTATTGAACCTTCATTTATTATATCTATTATACTTTTGTCATCAGTACAAAATAGAAATCTTGTAAAATTCTTATCATTTACTGCAGGTATAATATCCTCTAAATTTTTTGCTGCAGAACCTTCCCTTATCATAACGTACATTCCTTTTCTTACTTTTTCTATAGCCTCATCTGCATTAGAGCATTCATGATCTGTTATAACACCTGATAATATATAGGCATTAAGCCTTTTTTCCTCTGCCATAGGACAGTGACCGTCTATTATTTTATCTTTAAATATTTCAATCTTTCTTATCATATCTTCTTTATAATTTATAACCGAAGAAACATCCATTACTTCACCAAGTCCTAAAACTTTTGGGTTGTCTGTAAAAATTTTAATATCATCTGAGGATAAGACTGCGCCACTATCTTCAAAATCCGTTGCAGGAACACAGGAAGGAATCATAAAAAATATGTCTATAACTGCATCCTTTGAATTTTCTATCATAAAATTAATTCCACTTATTCCCATAACATTTGCTATCTCGTGAGGGTCTGCAATACAGGTTGTAACTCCCCTTTTTAAAAGTTCTTCTGCAAACACTCTTGGTATTACCTTTGATGATTCAATATGAACATGGGAATCTATAAATCCAGGAGATACATATTTTCCTTCACAGTCTATTTCATAAATTCCTTCATATTCTCCAACCCCTATTATTTTACCATCATCTATTGCAACGTCAGCTTTAAATATGTCTTGATTAAATACATCAATAACAAAGGCATTCTTAAGTACAAGTTCTGCTTTTTCCTTTGAAAGAGCTGCATCCATTTGTTTTTTGGTTATATTCATTATATTCACCGCCTTATTGTTTTAAAAATTCAGCATGTGGTTTAAACCACATGCTGAATTAAATTTTACATGAATATCATCTTTAATACAAATAAAATTGCAATAATATACATCGTTACTGATATCTTTTCTTTCTTTCCTCCAAGAAGGTTAAATACAACATAAGCAACAACACCGAACATAAGACCATTTGCTATGCTGTATGTTAAAAGCATAAGTATTATTGCAAGAAATACAGGGATTGCTTCTGTATAGTCAAAAAAGTCTATTTTTACAACGTTTTGAAGCATGAAAAGTCCAACTATTATAAGAGCTGGTGCTGTAGCGCATGCTGGAATTGCCATAAATATTGGAGCAAAAACTATTGAGAGAAAAAATAAAACTCCTGTTGTAACTGATGTAAGCCCTGTTTTTCCTCCTTCACCAACTCCTGCTGAACTTTCAACATAAGTTGTAACTGTTGAAACACCAACTAATGCTCCATGGGTTGTATCAATTGCATCTGTTAAAAGGGCTTTATTTGCTCTTAAAACTTTTCCATTCTTATCAAACATATTTGCTTTTGAAGCAACCTCCAACAAGGGTTCCAACTGTATCAAAAAAATCAACAAAGAGAAATGTAATCATAATTGAAAGGAAATTTAAAAGGGCTTTACTGTCGCTAAAAAATGAAAAATCAAACTTACCTGCAATAGATTCTATTCCATAAACTGAAAATACTACTGAAGGAAGATATATTTCATAAAGTTTTTATGCATTTTCAGGTCCTATAACTGCAGCATAAATCTAAGCTAGTACTGAGCATATTATTCCCCAAAGTATAGCTTCTTTTACATTTTTATAAACAAAAACTCTTATTATTATAATACCTATAAGACATATATTAATTCTTGGGTCAGCTATTTTAGCGAGGGTTACAAGGGTAGATTCGTTTCGTACAATTATTTTTGCTATTAAATTGCAATAATAAATGCATCACATAGTTAATTCTTCATGTATGTTTGGATTTATCACCTATATCATACATGATTTTAATTATCAAGTCCTTAGAGGACTTTCACCTCCAAGCTCTATCACTCATACTAGCGCACATAAATAAACCCATTGAATTTTAAAATTCAATGGGTTTACTAACAATCTATGATCGTTATATATAACGATAATTTGTTAAACAAATAAAAAAGCAAGTATGAAATTTATCCTGCATTTTTTGGGTTGCAGTACAAAGGGCATTTTTTGAAATACCTCAATCGCTACAAGCCCTGATAAATCTGGAGCTTCATGGGGGACTCGAACCCCCGACCTACTGATTACGAATCAGTTGCCCTACCTGCTGGGCCAATGAAGCATTTACAAGTATATCTTAATTACTTTTTGTTTTAATGTCAACAGCAAAAAAGAGTTTTATAATAAATGTTGGTGCGTAGCCCCAGCATATTTTTTACAAAAAAGTTCTTGTAAGAATATGTTTGTGATTTTCCCCAACATATTCTTACAAGAACAATATAATATCAATCATTATGATATCTGTCGAGATTACCGAATTTTGTATATTGTCCAAGCCATGCAAGTTCTATAGTTCCTGTTGGACCATTTCTTTGCTTTGCTATTATTGCCTCTGCAATACCCTTCTTATCCGTTTCTTTATTATAATATTCATCCCTATAAAGAAACATAACAATATCCGCATCCTGCTCTATTGAACCTGACTCTCTAAGATCCGATAATATAGGTCTATGATCTGCTCTAGCCTCAGGAGCACGAGAGAGCTGCGATAACGATATAACAGGCGCCTCCATCTCCTTTGCAAGCCCTTTTAAAGATCTTGATATTTCCGATACTTCCTGCTGCCTATTATCATTTTTGCCGCTTCCTGTCATTAACTGAAGATAATCTATTAGAATAAGATCTAATCCTTTTTCTATTTTAAGCCTTCTGCATTTTGATCTCATCTCCATAACAGATATTCCAGGAGTATCATCAATAAATATATTAGCATTTGACATTGGTCCTGCTGCTCTACCAAGCCTCATCCAGTCATCTTCCTCTAAATCTCCTGTTCTAAGCTTTAACATATCTACGTTTGCTTCCGAACATAACATTCTATATACAAGCTGTTCCTTTGACATTTCAAGGCTGAATATAGCAACGCTTTTTCCTGCTCTAAGTGCTGCATGAAGTGCAATATTTAACGCAAAGGCAGTTTTTCCCATTGATGGTCTTGCTGCTATCAATATAAAATCACTCTTTTGAAATCCAGATGTTTTTCTATCAAGATCTGTAAAGCCAGAAGGTATTCCCGTTATCTGTCCTTTGTTTTTATAAAGCCTTTCAAATTCGTCAAAACTTCTTGAAATAATGTTACTTAAATGTTCAAAATCTTGATGACCTTTTTTTTGTGAAATATCAAAAATACTCTTTTCAGCAGCTCCTAAAACTTCTTCAACATTTTCCTGTTCTGTATAACATTTTTCAATTATACCATTTGACGCAAATATAAGTCTTCTTAATATACTTTTTTCTTCAACGATTTTTGCATAATACTTTACATTAGATGTTGTAGGAACAGAAGCTGCAAGAGAAGATATATATGAAACTCCTCCTACAATCTCAAGGTGTTCCCTACTCTTTAAAATATCAACTAAAGTTACAATATCAACAGGTTCATCCTTGTTAAAAATTTCTACTATCGTCTGAAACAAAATCTTATGAGATTCTTTATAAAACTCATCTCCAGATAAAATCTCAGCAGCAGATGCAATAGCCTCCTTATCAAGAAGCATAGCTCCAATAACTGCCTGTTCTGCTTCTATATTATGAGGTGGAACTCTAACACCCTCCAAATTACCATCTCCTAAAAAACTATCTTAATAACTTCATTAATATTCTTTACAGGAATTATTTCTACTCCTCCAAAATCTATAGGAACCTCTTTAATATTTTCATAAGGAATCAAAACTTTCTTAATTCCTGCTTGATTTGCACCATATACTTTTTCTATTATCCCTCCAACAGGTTTTATATGTCCAAGAATAGATATTTCCCCGGTAATAGCAACATCCTGTTTTACAGGCTTTTGCGTTATTGCACTAAGCATAGCAATTGTAATCGCTGTGCCTGCTGAAGGTCCATCTACATTACCTCCTCCTATTATATTTACATGTATATCATATCGAGAAATATCTTTACCCGTAATACTCCTTATAACAGAGGCAGCATTAAATACCGAATCCTTTGTCATTGAACCTGCTGTATCATTAAATCTAATATTTCCGCCTTCGCTATCCCTTTCAAATGCAACAGCTTCTATTTCAAGTATAGAACCTATAAATCCACTCACACCAAGTCCAAAAATCCTTCCAACTTCATAGGAATCTTTTACTGTTACTTTATTATAAGGTACAAGCCTTGAAAGGGATATAACTTCATATAAGTCATCAGATGTTATATTTATATCCTTAAGTCCTCTTTTATAAACAACATGTCCATATACATCCGATAAAATATTTACAGCCTTCCTACCTTCAATTGTATAACTGCTTATAATATCAGCAACTCCATCTTCCATTTCTATTTTTAACTTTTTTGACGCATTTAAAACAATATCCCTTATATCATTTTTAGATAAGGGTTCAAAATAAACCTCAGCACACCTAGATCTTAGAGCAGGATTTATCTCATGAGGCTCCCTTGTAGTTGCACCTATTAATATAAAATCCGCAGGTGCTCCATCTTTAAATAATTTTTTAATATATGAAGGTACATTTTCATCATCAGGATCATAATAAGAAGATGAAAATTCAACCTTTTTATCCTCTAATACCTTTAATAATTTAAACTGAAGCTCTAAATCAAGCTCACCTATTTCATCGATAAATAAAACTCCTCCATGAGCATCGGTTACAAGCCCGGGTTTTGGCTCTGGTATTCCAATCTCAGCAAGATCTCTTTTAGAACCTTGATATATAGGATCATGAACAGAACCTAAAAGAGGATTTGTAATTTCTCTAGGATCCCATCTTATAGTTGTACCATTCACCTCAATAAAAGGAGCATCCTCCCTAAACGGAGTTGATTTAAGTTTTTTTGCTATTTCAAGAGCAAGTCTTGCCGTAGTTGTTTTTCCAACTCCAGGAGGTCCATACAATATCATATGCTGAGGAAAAGGTGAAGCAAGCTTTGACAATACAGAAGATACTGCTCTTTTTTGACCAATTATTTCATCTATTTTTGAAGGTCTTAAAATTTCCATAGCAGATTTTGAAAGTTTTATAGTATCAAGCTTTTGAAGGTGTACTAATTTTTTAAAAGTTTTCGAGTTTTCTTTCCCTTTTTTCTTTTTTATTATACTTAATTTTATTTCATCAATAAGCTTGTCCTGTTTATCCCTTAAATATTCTTCAACTTCAGACTCAAGTTCACTTTCAACATGGTTTTTAGCAATAAGTCTTATAAGTTCCTTCTCAATACAATCCATAACAAATATAGGATCATCTACATAGCTGTCCTTTTTTAAAATTAACCTTTGAAGCACATATATTTTATCCTCAATACAATCACTTTTTACATTTTCATCAAGTCCTTCTGAGTTTATTGCCGAGGAAATATATTCTTCACCCCAAATTTCTTTCATTAAATCAAAAATTGCATTGACTTTATAATATAATTTGCTGTAAGCATCGCTTAATATATTTTCTTCATATTTTGCTTCAACCTTTACTACTTTTTTCACCTATTAGTCCTCCTAATCTTGCAGAATAGATACTGTTATAGTTGCAGAAACCTCTGGATATACTTTTACTTCAACCTTATAACTTCCAGCAATTTTTATAGCTTCATCTAAAACTATTTTCTTTTTATCTATTTCATATCCAAATTGATTTTTTAGTGCCTCAGCTATATCCTTTGAAGTTATAGAACCAAAAAGCTTTCCGTTTTCTCCAGCTTTAACATTTAAGGTCAAAGTAATTTCCGATAGTTTTTTAGCAAGTTCTCTTGCTTCCTGTAATTCTTTTAATTTCTTTTTTGCTTCGTTTTCTTTTTGTGCTTGATGCTCTTTAATTTTTCCTTCAGTAGCTTCTACAGCAAGTAACTTTGGAAACAAAAAGTTTCTTGCATATCCATCAGACGTATTGACAATATCTCCTTTCTTACCTAATCCCTTTACATCTTGTTTTAATATAACCTTCATTTTTTGTCACTCTCCTTTAAGTAATTATTTATAGCATCATTTAGCCTTTGTTTTGCTTCTTCAATCGAAACATTTGAAAGTTTTGCACCTGCAATGGTCATATGACCACCTCCTCCTATGCTCTCAAGTATTAGTTGAACATTTATATCTCCAAGAGAACGACCGCTTATCACGATTTCATTTCCAACCCTTGCTAATACAAAGGAGGCTTCTATTCCATTTATCTTTAATAGCTCATCTGCAGCTTGAGGCACTATAAGACTGTCTTTTACTATAGTATCCTGACAAGCAATTGCAATTCCATTTCGTATAGTAGCACTTGAAATAAGTTTTGCTCTTTCCTTATAAGTATCAAAATCATCCGCAAACAGCTTTCTAACTTCAATTAAATCTGCTCCAAGTCTTTTTAAAAAGCCTGCAGCTTCAAAAGTTCTAACTCCAGTTTTAAATGTGAAATTCTTTGTATCAACATATATCCCTGCCATTAGAACTTGTGCTTCAATATCAAGAAGCTTTGGTTTTTCAATTAAATATTGTAATATCTCAGTTACAAGCTCACAAGTTGATGATGCATAAGGTTCTATATAAGATATAGTTGCATTTTCTATAAAATCAGCACTTTTTCTGTGATGATCTATTATAATTATATTAGAAAATTTATCAATAATATCTGGAAATTCTACAAAACTCTTTCTATGAACATCTACTAAAATCAAAAGAGGATTTCTTAAAGTTTTTTGAAAAGCAGTTTCTTCATTTATAAATATCCCTTGATGTTCTTTGCTTTTAATAAATATATCGACTACCTTTTCAGCAGAACTATCAGGTTTATTCAAAAGTATATATGCGTTTTTACCTCTTTGCCTGCATCCCCTATATATTCCAATAGCTGCCCCAATGCTATCAATATCTGGAGTGTCGTGTCCCATAATAATTATCTCGCTGCTTTGATCAATAAGTTCAGATATAGCATGGGCTATTACTCTTGCCTTTACCCTTGTCTTTTTTTCAACTTCCTTGCTTTTACCTCCAAAGAAAGAAAGTCTATCTCCATCTTTAATAACAGCCTGATCTCCTCCTCGCCCTAGGGCAAGATCCTTTGCTGCAACAGCATATTGATGAATATTATATAAACAATCTGCATTTTTACCAATACCTATACTTAATGTAACTGGTATTTTATTGCCCATATCTATCTCTCTTATATTATCGAGTATATCAAATTTATTTTCAATCAGCTGACTTAAATGGCTGTTATCAAATACAATTATATATTTATTATCATCATATTTCCTTATAAAACCTTCAAGCGAACTAGCAAAGGCATTTATTTTTTTTTCTATTTCAGCAATAAGGGCAGGTCTGTTTGTTTCCTCTGTGCTTTTTATAACTTCATCAAAATTATCACATTCAACAAGGGCAACAACAGTTTTTTTATCGTTATACATTTCGTATATGGTATAATAATCTGTTTTATCTAAAAAATATAAAAGAAATATATATTTTTTATCCTGCTTTTCACTGTTTGTCTCAACTTTGCTTATAAGAACATTATAAACATTCCTATCCAATACTATCTTTTCAAATACCTCTATTTTTTTATCTAGTATTTTTTGTAAATTAAAATCCTTTATGAATATATTAATATTTTTACCATAAATATTTTTTGAAGTAATATTGGTAAATAAATTATTACCCCAAAGCATTTGCCCCTCACTATTTACTATAACAAGAGGCATAGGAATTTTGGATAGTGTGTTTCTGCCTGCAACGTCAATATTTGCCGATAAATCCTCTATAAACCTTTCCCACTCGTCTATTTTTAATCGGTTATTTCTTATATTGTAAAATACAAGATACCCAAACAGTAAAAGACCTGTAATTCCAATATATATATGATCAAATATAAAAAATATAGAAATGAAAACCGCTATTATAAACATGTATATTTTAGTATTGGGGAAAAAATATTTAAACTTATTATCCATTTTAACCCTCCATTACATGGAGCATTTAACTTCTTGTTATATCAAGTTTCCTTAAATTCAAAGCATAATCAACTATTCCAATGAAAAATAACAATTTTCCTATCTGTGAAAATATTAAAAATATAAGTATAAAAATTCGCAATCCCTTTGTTACACCTTTTTTTTTCATAAAAAAGTCAACAGTGGCAACTCCATCTATTAAGAATGCAAACTGCATAAGCAAACTTGTATTAATAAATAAAATATCTGCATTCTTAATTTTAAAATATACCATTATATAAGCTAAAAGTACAAGTACAATAATGCCTATAGCAAGTTGAACAGGCATATACCAACTTGATAAAGGTTTCATATTGCTTATATCATATCCAAACTTTTTAAAAACCTTCCTAGCAATTGTATAACTTATAAAAGCCATTGTTATACTGCCAATTAGAAGTCCAATTGGAAACATTTTTTTAAATAATTCTGCTGTTGGAAAAGCACTCAATGCTAATTCCTGTGTTTCTTTTGGAACTCCCATTTGAGAATACATAGATGTTGCCATTTCCCTCATCTGATTTATTTGTTCTGTAAGCATAGATACAATATCTTGTCCCATAGATACACTAAATATCTTTAAAACTAAAATTAAAGATATAAACATAGCTGCAGACATTAATATTACAGAAAAAGAAAAATCTTTTTTATTTTTTATACAATATCCAAGAACTATACTCATAAGTCCAAAGGTAGCTGTTATATTAAGTGCAGATATTGGATCATAGGATATCGCTGTTATAATTCCTGCTACAACAAGGGACATAATACTATATTTTGCTCCATGCCTTATATAAATAAAAGTAGCAGGAAGAGGCCATAGAAAAATACCTATCATATAAAAAACAGGTATATATAAACTGATCAAGATCAACACAACAGTAACTGCTGTCAAAATGCCCGACTCAACTATTGCTTTCGTTGAGCTTTTATCTCTCATTATAAGTCCTCCTATTCCGATTTTCTTCCTCTTTTCATATATGATATAAGCCTTGAATAATCCTGATATTCCCTTTCTACTGTATTTTCTTCAAGTATACCTATTTTTAATTTTTTTACTATTCTTTCATCTATTATAGAATAATCAAGATCTAACCTCTTTGCAATAAGATATGAAAATATTATAATTTCTGCTATTTCATCTGTAATATCATCAATATCTCCTTTATTTCCCTTCGTCATAGTAGTAAATAAATCAGATACTGAAGATAATAAATAGGCTTTATAACTATCAATAAGCTTTATATTACTCATTATATCAAAATCTTCATTATTCATATCAGCAACTCCCCCACCTAAAAAATAAAAATAATAACCTTTAATGCTATGCTACATCATAAACGATCAATTATCAAGATACAAATAGTAAATAAAAAAGTGCCTAAGGCACTTTTTTATTTACTATTCTGTTGTGTATGGCAATAAAGCAATATTTCTTGCTCTTTTAATAGCTATCGTAAGTTCTCTTTGATGCTTAGCACAGTTTCCGGATATTCTTCTTGGAAGAATCTTTCCTCTTTCTGTTATATATTTTTTAAGCTTTGATATATCTTTATAATCTATAACCTCAGCTTTATCCATGCAGAATGTGCAAACTCTCTTTTTTGCCTTCCTCTGCTTTGGATTTCTTTTAACATTTGACATTTTCACCCCTCCTTACCTTAAGAATTAGAATGGAATTTCATCGTTCCCATCCGGTACCGGAAAGAATCCTGTATCTTCCATTACCTGTTCATTAATATCTGTCTTTTGAGTTGAACCTCCGTCCTTAGGTCTATCAAGAAATTGTACCATTTCAGCAATAACTTCAGTTATATACCTGTTGGTACCATCTTGAGCAGTATATTTTCTCGTTTGAATAGAGCCTGAAACAGCAACAAGCCTTCCCTTTGAAAGATTATTAGCAACAGTTTCAGCAAGCTTCCTCCAGCACACAATAGGAATGAAATCAGCTTCCCTTTGACCACTTTGATTTGTGTAATTCCTATCAACTGCCAGTGTAAAGGTGGCCACAGCAATCCCCGATCCAGCTGTAAATTTTAGTTCTGGATCTCGAGTTAATCTGCCAATCAATATAACTTTGTTCATATTTACACCACCTTAATATTAATCAAGCTTAACAACTAGATGTCTGATAATACTATCGGAGATTCTTAAAACTCTATCTAATTCTTTTGGTAATTCATTGTTGGCGCTGAAATTCATTAAAACATAGTAACCTTCGTTTACTTTATTGATTTCGTAAGCAAGTCTTCTTTTACCCCACTCGTCAATATTTTCAACTATTCCACCGCCATTTTCGATAACACCCTTTATCTTTTCAATAACGCCTTTAACTTCTTCTTCAGTTAAAGTTGGTGCTACCACATATAGAGTTTCATACTTTTTCATGACGTTCACCTCCTCCCTCCGGACTAACGGCTCACAGAATGTGAGCAGGGATTACAACATTTCAATTCTACCATAATAATTTTTAATCTGCAATATTATTGTCATTTTCAACTGCTTTTTTTATAATTTTTTTAACTGACTTTTCAAATTTAGGTCTTGGAAGCATAACAATTCTACCGCACCCTAAACATTTTATTTTTATATCAGCACCAAGCCTTATTATTTCCCATTCACTGCTTCCACATGGATGTCCCTTTCTTGTTTGAACTACATCACCAAGGTTAAAATTAGTTACCATTTTTCTCCCCCTTTTTATAGTTCATTATAATACGTTTAGGAATTGGATGTTCAATATTATTTTCATCAAGAGCTTGTTTAATTCTTTTTCTAAGCTCCATTTCTATCCCCCATTGTTTCATAGCTTCTGTCTTTGCAACAACTCTTATTGTAGCTCCATAATCGCTAAAATTTGTAACTCCTAAAACATTTGGTCCCTCAATTATTTCTTTAAATTCTTTTTTCATCTTTTCATTTACATCTTTAATTATATTTATAGCTTTGTCAATATCTTCTTCATAGGATATAGTTATATCTACAAGTGCTCTCATATTCCCCCTTGATTTATTAGTTACTCTAACTATACTCCCGTTTGGGATAATATGAAGATCTCCTGAAAAATCTCTAAGTTTTGTAACTCTAAGTCCTACCGTCTCAACAAATCCTGAAAGGCCATCTATCTCAACATAATCTCCAACAGCAAATTGGTCTTCAAATAAAATAAAAAAACCAGATATAACATCTTTTATAAAATTTTGGGCTCCAAAGCCTACAGCAACTCCTGCAAAGCTTGTTACTGCTATTACAGTTTTTATATTAAGTCCTAATACCTCCAAAATCCACATAAAGCCTATAAAATACATTACATATCTTAATATACTCTTTAGAAGCTCGCTTAAGGTATCTGCCTTCTTTTCATTAAAACCAAACTTAGATTGTTTTTGTCTATTAAAAAATCTTTGAATTATTGAACTTCCTATACTTATTATAATTTTAATAAAAATAAATATTATTATTACCTTTAATAGAATAATACTGTAATTTATTAAAAGCTTTTCATCAAATTTAAATAAATCTAGTATTTTAAAATTTTTACTGTTCACAAAATCCCCCCTTATTCATTATGATTATATCCTATTTTTTGATTTTAAAACAATAAAAAATAACAGAATAATTACATTCTGTTATTTTAAAACCTCAATACTTTTATCTACACCCGAACCTTTTACTATATATATTTTTTTTATATTTATTTTTTTATTATCCACAAAGGTTTTTATTTTTTCAACATTATCAACATTAAACCTTATTGAAAGCCCACAACTTAATGTAATTTCCCTTGGCGTTGGTATGACTTGGTGATAAATACCCTCATTTTTTAATACAGACTCTGCCTGCATTGCAAAGTTAACGCTTTCAAAGGTTATTAAACAGTACTCCTTCATAATTTACATTATAGCTTTATAGTATTTGAAGCTGAATTCATTTTCTCAACTATTGTATACATATTTGTAATGCTCCCAACAGAGAGTTTATCCTTAATGTTATAGAAGTCAAGACATGTTCCACATGCAAAAATTTCTACCCCCATCTCTTCGAGAGTTTTAATACTTTCTAATACCTCTGAACCCTCTATAACAAGTTTAACGCCACCATTTACAAAAAGCATTGTTTTTGGTTTTATTTCAGCTTCAGTTAATGCATATAAATAACTTTTCATCAGTGCCGCACCAAGTTTATCATCGCCTAATCCAAATTTATCGCTCCCTACTAATATAACAGGTCTTTCGCTATTTTGTTCTATATAACATTCACAACCTAATTTATCTTTTTTTATAATTATATGAAATAGCTTTTCTTTTTCAAATACTTCGTAATTTAAACCCATACTTTTTATCAACTTTGAAACATTTTCTTTTGCTGCATCGTTATCAACAATTACTTCAAGTTCACCTGATTCCATAGCTTCTAATTCTTTTTTTGTCATTATTACAGGTTTGGGACATGCTAAACCGCTACAATCAAGTTTTTTCAAAGTTATCTCCTCCCTCTTTAAATCTAATATTAATATAACAAAAAAAAAGTTCATTGAATTATATATAGAAAAAAACAATAATTAAATTAATAAGTATTTGTTAAATCTATTATATATTTTCTTTTTTATTTATAATATCTATTATAGCTAAAGCTATTTTGTACATACTAATCGATTTATCCATACTCTTTTTTCTCATATACTCATATGCCTTATCTTCTGTCATATTATAGTTTTTAATCAAAAGCCCTTTTGCCTTTTCAATTGTTTTTCTCTCCTTTATTTCTCTATTTAGCTCTATAATTTTTTTAAAACTTATATAAGCATTATCGATTACATATTCGATATTTGATATAATCAGGGGCTTTTGTAAATATGCATATATTAGTTTTTGCTGAAGCTTTACAGCGTATTCTGAAGGATTACCTTTGAGCATTATAACACATGGGCAAATTTCTTCTCCTTCGACTATATTACTTATTTCAAAGCCTGATATCCCTTTTAAATTAACATCAACAAGAACAACATCAGGCTTTAATGTTCTTATTTTTCTTATTAGAGAAGATCCTGAATTGTCTGTATCTACAACATTATACCCCATGTTTTTAAGCTGAGCTGATGTATTTATAAGAAATTTTTCATCGTTATCTCCTATAATTATTCTAAGATGAAGCATAATACTCTCCTAAAACTTTGTAAGATACTTTTCTATTTCCCAAGATGAAATGCTTTTAGTATATTCTTTCCACTCTATTTTTTTTGCTTCAACAAATCTTTCAAGTATATGCTTCCCTAATGCTTCTTTTATAATTTCATCGCTACATAAAAATTTTACTGCTTCATATAAAGATTCTGGAAGAGATTCTATTAAATTATCTTTTCTATAATTCTCATCCATTTCATTTAAATTTTTATCAATAGGTTTTGGAGGAATAAGATTATTTTTTATTCCATCAAGTCCTGATTTTAATATTACAGCAATAGCAAGATATGGATTACATGATGGATCCGGGCTTCTTAGTTCAAACCTTGTAGTATTTTCTTTACCAACTGGAACTCTTACTAATGGACTTGTATTCCTTGAAGACCATGATATATATAAAGGAGCTTCGTATCCAGAAATTAATCTTTTATAGCTATTTATTGTAGGGTTTGTAATTGCACATATGGATTTTGCATGTTTTAATAGTCCTGCAAGATAATTATAAGCTACTTTTGATAATTTTAGTTTATCATTACTATCATAAAAAGCATTTTTATCTCCATTAAGAAGCAATTGATTTATATGCATACCCGATCCTGGTATCCCATTTATTGGTTTAGGCATAAAAGTAGCATGAAGCCCATGATTTTTAGCAACTATTTTTACAACAGACTTAAATGTCATTATTTTATCTGCCGCACATAGCGCATCATCAAATTTAAAATCTATTTCATGCTGTCCAGGTGCAATTTCATGATGAGACGCTTCAATTTCAAAATCCATTTTTCTTAAAGTCATAACCATGTCGCGTCTTGCATTCTCTCCAAGATCTATAGGCGCAAGATCAAAATATCCAGCATCGTCATGAGTAATTAAAGTAGGCTTTCCTTTTTCATCAGTATGAAAAAGGAAAAACTCACATTCAGGACCTATATGCATTGTATAACCCATATCCTTTGCTTCTTTACATACTTTTTTTAATATATATCTTGGATCACCTTCAAAGGGAGTTCCATCAATATTATATACATCACATATAAACCTTGCTTCTCTTCCTAAACCTCTCCCCCATGGATATATACAAAAAGTATCTAAATCAGGTTTTAAGTACATATCAGACTCTTCAATCCTAACAAACCCATCTACACATGAACCATCAAAAGCAATTTCATTGTTTAAAGCTTTTAAAACTTCTCCTGCAGGTATTGCAACATTTTTCATAACTCCAAAAATATCAGTAAACTGAAGATAAATAAATTCAATTCCCTCTTCATCGATTATCTTTATTATATCTTCTTTTTGATATTTATTTTTCATTTAAATCCTCCTCAATATTATTTTAGTTTTGTTAAGTTATATGATATTTGAATTTCATCTCCCCTTTGAGTTATCTTAAATATAACCAACAATAAAACACCTCCAAAGGAG
>JAOADY010000133.1 GCA_026417075.1 Caloramator sp. | reverse complement strand
GCTGGGTAGCCATGTTCGGAAGGGATAAGCGCTGAAGGCATCTAAGCGCGAAGCCCACCTCAAGATGAGATTTCCCATAGCGTAAGCTGGTAAGACCCCTTGAAGAACACAAGGTTGATAGGTCAGAGGTGTAAGCGTCGTGAGGCGTTCAGCTGACTGATACTAATAGGTCGAGGGCTTGATCAATAATTTGCTGTGCAGCTTTGAAAGAATTAATCTGGTGGTTAGGCATCCGGGGTAACACCCGTTCCCATTCCGAACACGAAGGTTAAGCATAGGTGCGCCGATGATACTGAGCTGGAGACGGCTTGGAAAAGTAGGTGGCTGCCAGTTAATGAATGTTCCATGGTAGCTCAATGGTGGAGCATCCGGCTGTTAACCGGAGGGTTGGAGGTTCGAGTCCTCTCCATGGAGCCATTTTTATTTTTTGCTATTTTAAGCCTAAGACAAAGTCTTAGGCTTTTATTATATTCTTTTACCATAATAAATTTCATTTAATATTTCTTTCATTTCATTCTTTGATATTTTCACAGGATTTACTCTTGTAGAACCTTTTAAGGAATTTTCTAAAAGCTCATTAAAATTATTCAAAAAATCTTCTTCTAAAAGTCCCATGCTTTTAAATGAGGAAGGAATGTTTAATTTTTTATTTAAATTTACAACAGTTTCTATAAAATCAGGGGTATCTATAAGCTTTGATAAGAATAATAGTTTTCTTTTTACATCTTTATCCCTGGAATTATATCTTAATACATATGGAAGAGCAATTGCATTTAAAAGTCCGTGAGAAAAATCAAATTTACCTCCAAATGCATGGGATATACCGTGAGCCATTCCAAGACCGACGTTAGAAAAAGCACTTCCTGCCATTGCGCTATATATATGCACTTTTTCCCTGCTTTCTAAATCACTTTTTTCATAAGATAAAGGAAGAAATGTAAACAATCCTTTAATAGCTCCTTCTGCTAATGCTTCAGAATAAGGGTTTATATTTTTGTTTATGTAACATTCAACAGCGTGAGTTAGTGCAT
Organism: Caloramator sp.; assembly: GCA_026417075.1. Classification (GTDB taxonomy): domain Bacteria; phylum Bacillota; class Clostridia; order Clostridiales; family Caloramatoraceae; genus Caloramator_B. Next base: position 4,776 of record JAOADY010000133.1, on the reverse strand, counting down.
CCATTCCAGTTTCAGCAACTAACCATTTTGGCATTGAAAGGGTTAAATTAGAATCCAGTATAGCGATATCAGGAATAAATGCATCGCATTTTAAACCGATTTTTAAATTTAAATTATCATAGGTTATAACAGAAGCTCTTGTGACTTCTGTAGCTGTTCCAGAAGTCGATGAAATTGCAATTAGTTTTATATTTTTTCTTTTCTTTGGTAAATTAAGTGTATCGGGATTTTTAATATCTAATTCATCATATTCATAAAATACAGATAAAGCTTTCGCTACATCTATAGAAGAACCGCCACCAATTCCTATAACAGTATCAGGTTTAAATTCTTTCATAATATCTAATCCTTTTAATATGTATTCAACGGAAGGATTCTTTTTAATGCCACTAAATATATAAAATTCTGCATTTTTTAAATTTAATATACTAGATAATTTATCCAGTGCTCCATTTTTAAACATAGAGTTTCCACCAGTTACAATAAATGCCTTTTTAATATCAATATTTTCTATATAGGTTAATGAATTTTTCCCAGTAATTATACATTCACCATGAAGTTTTAATTCCTTCATAATAATAGCCCTCCTTTAGGATATGTTTTATTTTATTATAACATAAAGAGTTGTTTATAAAGAGTTAATAAACAATTTATAGAAAAGTTAGAAAATATTATTGCATATAATTGAAATCATTAGAATAAATTGGTATAATGTATTTGCACATATTGTGCACAAAGAGATTAATTTTGGCATATTTTTTAATAAAAGGGGAATAAGATAGGAGGGTCATTATGGAAATTAAAGAAAATATTAAAGAATTTGTGACAGTAGATGATGCACTAAATTTTAAAAGAGAACAGGTTAGAGAGAATTATAAAGAATACATAAGTTCAAGTGCAGTACAACTATTGGGACTGCTTGATTTTGACAAACACTTTATAAGAGCAGAGGGAACAAAAGTATATGATGAAGACGGAAATGAATATATAGACCTACTTGGAGGATATGGAGCATTAAATGTTGGACATAATAATAAATTTATACTTGAAGAAATAAAAAAGGTTATTGGACTTCCTAACATACTTCAAGCATCGATTTATAATTTTGCAGGAGCATTGGCAAAGGATTTAGCTTTAATTACTTCAGGGAAATTACAAAGAACATTCTATAGCAACAGCGGAGCCGAAGCAGTAGAAGGGGCACTAAAACTTGCTAAAATTTCAAGTGGTAAAACCAAATTGATTTACTGTAATAATTCTTTCCATGGGAAATCTATGGGAGCACTTTCAGTTACGGGGAGGAAAAAATATCAAGATCCCTTTAAACCTTTAGTTCCAGATTGCTACGAAGTACCCTATGGAGATGCAGATGCTCTTGAAGAAATGATTAAATCATTAAAAGATGTAGCAGCTTTTATAGTAGAACCAGTTCAGGGGGAAGGAGGTATCAATGTTCCACCAAAAGGGTATCTTAAAAGAGTAAGAAAAATATGTACAAAATATGATGTTTATCTTATAGCGGATGAAATTCAAACTGGCTTTGGAAGGACAGGTTATATGTTTGCTTGTGAAGCAGAGGATGTTGTGCCGGATATAATGTGCTTTGCAAAATCAATCGGAGGAGGAATAATACCTATTGGAGGATATATAACAACGGATGAAATTTGGAAAAAGGCCTATGGTAAAGTTGAAAAGGCATTTTTACATACATCAACCTTTGGAGGTAATACAATTGCCTGTGCTGCTGGAATAGCTTCGATAAAGTATATATTAGAAAATGATCTCCCAAAACAGGCAAAGGAAAAGGGAGAATATTTCTTAAAAAGATTAATGGAGTTAAAGGGAAAATATTCGATTATAAAAGATGTTAGAGGGATGGGGCTTATGATTGGAGTTGAATTTGTAGAGCCTAAGGGTGTTTTAAATACAATTACTGCAGGCAAGCTATCTGAACTTTCAAACGAATATTTTGCATCCCTTGTTGCAGGCAAGCTTATGAATGAATATGGAATAATTACGGCATATACTCTTAATAATCCAAATGTTATAAGGCTTGAACCCCCTCTAATAATTTCTTATGAAGAGATAGATAAGGTAATTTCAGCGCTTGAAAGTATATTTGAGAAAAACAAAAGCTTTTTAGGTTTAGGTTTAGGAAGCAGTAAGCAGATTTTAAAATCTATGTTTAAAAAATAAATGATTTAAAAGTATTTTACTTTAACTTTTAAGTAGGTATAAAAGTCAATTTTGACGTTTATTATAGGTAGTGAATGAACTTTGTACTAATAATAGAAACCATCGATAAGTAGTATCTTAAAAATATCAATCAAAAATGTATGTAGTTAGGATTTGATTTTATACTTTATTGAATAGGATTAAATTTTTTAGAGTCTTTATAATGAATTATACAAAATAAAAACCCTTATGTTTTACTACATAGGGGTTTTATTCATGGGGTTTAGAAACGAATTTATTTCCTTTTATATAAAATCTCCACAAAAAATCCTTTGCTTCTTCTGCATAATCTATATTTATTCTTTTAGCCTCTTTAATGTCAAATCCACTTATTCCTTCAGCTACATAAAAATTTTTACTGCAAATATCTTTTTTATTAAAGGATTTATCTATTTTAAGAGCAGAACAAAGCTTTGAAGGACCATTTGTAAGGTTAATAATTTCTCTATTACTAAGTTCATTAAATGCTTTGTCATATCTGTTTAATGACATTTCATTAAGACCTGATATAGGTTCTAATGCCCTTATTAAAACAGCGCAGGGTTTTTCAATTTCTTCAGTTACTATATTTAAGCAAAAATTTTTGCCATATATCATATAAACGTAGGCATATCCAGGAGGACCATACATAGCTTCATTTCTTTCAGTTCTTCTATAATTATAAGAATGGGAAGCTTTATCAATAGGGCCTATATAGGCTTCAGTTTCAACAATCATTCCTACAATATTCTTATTTACTATATATTTTCCAAGAAGTTCCTTTGCAACAATAAGAGTATCTCTATTATAAAAATTTCTATCTATTTTTTTCATAATATTACCTCCATAATAAAGATAATTATTAACCATAAATATTAGATATAATAAGTACTATAAAAATTATAATTTTTGATAAGGAAAATGAAAAGGAATATTTTTATAGTTTTATTAATGTGCTTTACTATTCAGAAAATATAGCTTTAATGAGAATTATTTAGAAACGATAGAAATTTAATTCAAAAATAAAAATTAATCGTCTTTTTTGAAAGTTGACTATTAGTTTAAAAATTGACAAGATATAAATAGGTGATTGTTAAAAAAATATCTAATAATTAATTATTTTATTATAATATTCCGAATAAAATTAATAATCGGAATGTTGTATATTGTAAAGGAGGATGTTTATGTGGGAGTCCAAAATGCCAATTTATGATGTTAGAGAAATCAGGTGCAAAACAACAGTATACCTTGGGGTTGGAGCAATTAAAAAAATATTCGATATCTGTGAAGAATTAAAAAAACAAGGAATTGATAAAGTTGCTGTTCTTACAGGTAAAGGAGCGTATGAAAAAACTGGCGCATGGAAATATGTAGTAGAAGCTTTTGATAAAAATTCAATTAAATATGTTCTTTATAATAAAGTTACACCTAATCCTACTGTTGATCAAGTTGATGAAGCAGTAAAACTCGCAAAAGAATTAGGTGCAAAAGCAGTTATTGGAATTGGAGGAGGAAGTCCGATAGATGCTGCTAAAAGTGCGGCAATACTATTAGAATATCCAGATAAGACTTGTAGGGATCTTTATGAGTTTAAATTTATACCTACAAAGGCAGTTCCGATTGTGGCAATCAATTTGACCCATGGAACAGGAACAGAAGCAGACAGGTTTGCAGTTGTAAGTATCCCAGAGAAGGAATACAAACCAGCAATAGCTTATGATTGCATATATCCTCTTTATTCAATAGATGATCCTTCTTTAATGACGATGCTTCCTGCTAATCAGACCCTGTATGTTTCAGTTGATGCTATAAACCATATAATTGAAGCAGCTACAACAAAGGCAGCAACGCCTTATTCAATATTACTTGCTAAAGAAACTTTTAGACTTATTACAAAATATTTACCACAGGCTTTAATGCATCCACAGGATTTAACAGCAAGGTATTACTTATTATATGCTTCACTTATTGCAGGTATCTCCTTTGATAATGGATTGTTACATTTTACCCATGCTCTTGAGCATCCTCTAAGTGCGGTAAAACCAGACCTTGCTCATGGATTAGGACTTGGAATGCTTTTACCAGCTGTAATAAAGCATATTTATCCTGCTTGCTCAGAAGTTTTAGCTGATATATTAAATCCTATTGCTCCAAAACTTACGGGTGTAGCAGGAGAGGCAGAATGTGTAGCTAAAGCTATGGAAAATTGGTTAAAACAAGTTGGGCTTGTTGAGAAATTAAATAATCTCGGCTTTAAAGAAAGTGACGTAGAGAAATTATCAGAGCTTGCATTAAATACACCAAGCCTTGATTTACTATTAAGTATGGCACCGATTCCAGCGACAAAGGAAACAATTAAGCAAATTTATAAAGATTCATTATAATAAAAATTAAAAAGGAAAGACACTTAAAAGTGTCTTTCCTTCAGGCTGTTGACAAACAAATTTTGTCAGCAGCTTTTTTTGCGTAGCAAAAAGGATTTTAAAAATTTATGTAGAATTATATATATAGAAATAAATTTTGGAGGTATCCCATGATTAATGAAATTAAATCCAAACAACA
>JAOADY010000141.1 GCA_026417075.1 Caloramator sp. | reverse complement strand
AAGGGTACTATCCCTTTTATTTTTTAGGAATATTAATAAAATATTTATATTAAAATTAGAAATTTATTTTGAAAATTTATATGCTATCGCATAAATAAACCCCTTGATTTTTGAAACCAAGGGGTTTATCAACAATCTGACTTGCAATTTTAATTGCAAGTTTTATATATTATAAATTTCTTATAGTATAACCTTGTTTTTCTATTAAGTATCTTATTTTATCAATAATTACTTTATTTTCATCATAGTAAACATCAACAATTCCATTTTCAAAATCAACATCAACATCTTCAATTCCTCTAATACCTGTAATAATACTTCTAACATCCTTTGCAGAAGTTTCATCATGCATAGCTGGAATCATAAAAGTATACTCCCTCACACATATCCCTCCTGCATATATTTTTTGCATTTTATTATCATAATATCCTTACAGGATTAAAGTTTATGATGTCACAGGAAGTACATATGTATTCTATATTTTTATAGATACCATTTATACATATATCTTTTGAATCATTATGAACGTGCCCATATATTAACTTTTCAACAGGATAATTTGAAAGCAACTCAAGAAACTCCATGCTTTTTGAAATTTTTGTAATTGGAGGATAATGCATCATAACTATTAATTTCTTATAGCCTGATTTTATAGCACAATCAAGGGATAATTTTAATCTTAAAAGTTCCCTTTTATATATTTTTTCATCCTTTTCCTCTCCATTTATACTTACCCATCCTCTGCTTCCACAAATTCCATAATCCTGATATGCTGCATATGTATTTTGAATAAAACACATATCTTCATAAAGACTATTAAGTTTTGTAATGGAGCTCCACCAATAATCGTGATTCCCTTTTATTAATATTTTTTTTCCCTTTAGTTTATGCACATAATCTAAATCTGGTAATGCTTCACTAAGTTTCATTCCCCACGATATATCTCCTGGTATTAAAACAACATCTTCATCCTTTACAACTTTATTCCAATTATATTCTATTTTTTTATAATGATTACTCCAAATCTCCCCAAATACATCCATAGGTTTTTCTACGGCAAAGGAAAGATGTAAATCTCCTATTGCATATAAAGCCATAAAATCACATCCAATCTATTATTATAACTCTATTTATTTTATAATATTTTTTCCGATAAATTAATAGGTGATGTTTATGTATATAAAAAATATTGAACAAATACTAAGTAACAATTTTGATTTTAAAAAAAGTATAAAAGAAGGTTCTATTTTATTTGGAAAACCAATTAAATATGACAATGAAACCTATGCATTAAAACTAATAGATGGTACTATTATTCCAGCCATATTTATCTTTGAGGATAATATTGAAAACCCTTCATTTTCAAAATATGAAATCAAAAGTATAAAAGATAGCACATTAATTTTAAAAATGATTTCAAATCAAGAGGATTTTAAAAAAGAAACTTCAATAGAAAGAGTTCTTTCTAACTTAAATATACCCTTAAAAGAAGGCAAAGATATTATATTAAGTCTATTAAAATTTAATTTACCTGCAACTAATGAAAATATATTAGAAATATATAATAATTTAAAGCTACTAAATTCTCTTAAAAATATTGACTTTGACACCTTTGTGTCTTCTTTTAAAATTAATAATGGAAATTCTATTGATTTAAAAAATTTAAACGAAAACTTTAATAATATAATAGATACACTAAAAAATATAGATATAGATTTTCTTTCATTTGCTAAAGAAAACAAATTAGATATAAATATTAATAATTTATTAAAATTAAGGAACTTCATAAATTCTTATGAAAATTTTAATACTTTTATTGATTTAACAAAAGAAAATATAAACAATAATAACAATACAACAGTATCTGATAAAAACATTTTACCAAATTATTCTAAAATAGAATATTTAGTATCAGAATTAGATAATAAAAATTCTAATAAAGATATTTCATTAAACCTTATTGAAGATAAGAATATAGATAAACATATAAATAAAAATATAGATAAGAATATAGACAAAAATATTGATAAGAGCATAGATAAACATATAGATAAAAAATTAATTAATGAAACAGCTTTTTTTAATAAAATAAACGAAAAGATAAATATTCTTATAAACAAACGAAATTTTCATTTTCTGTCATTGTTTAATACCTTAAATTTTCTTAAAAACAATCCAAAAATTTTAGAAAATATCTCCCATTATTCTATAAATAATTTAAATGACAATTTAGAAATTTTAAATCAAATAAAAGATAATTATTACATTACATTTTTTAACTGTTATAACACTTATGAAATTTTAAAAAATAATATAATTATAAAAAAGAAATATAAAAATTCAAATATAATAGATATAAATGATGTTAAAATATTTATTTCTGTAGAAACTCCAAATATCGGAAAAGTAGAAAGCTATATATCTAAAAAAAATTCTAGCCTTTTTATCAATTTAAAAGTTGAAAAACAATTTATTAATTTATTTAATAAAAAAATATCAATCCTTAAAGAAAGACTTGAAAACTTAAAATACGATTTTATAAGTATTTCTGTTATAGAATTAGATACAAAAAATGATTTACTTCATTTATCAGATTTTTTTAACGATTATTCTTTCAGAGAATTGGATGTGAAGGTATGAAAAGAAAAAAAGCTGCAGCGCTAAAATACGATAAAAATTATGCTGTACCGAAAGTAACAGCCATTGGCTTTGGACAAATAGCTGAAAAAATAATTGAAAATGCAAAAAATTCAAATGTACCAATTATTGAAGATGCTAAACTTGCAAACAGTTTATGCTCTCTTTCAATAGATGATTATATTCCTTCAGAATTATATGAAACAGTTGCTGAAATTATAGCTTTCATTTACAGCATAGATGATACAAAAAAAGTTTAATCTTTGTTATAATATCTTTGTATACTATGCATATTAAATGAAAGGATGATTGATATGGACAAAACTCCTTCGGAAATTGAACACTCGAATTTTAATGATTTAAAGGACATAGAAATATGTAAAAACGATAATACTTCTAAAGAAGATTCCGTTAAAAAAGATATAAATATCAAAAATTGCCTATATGATAAATCTTATACATGCCCTGTCTGCGGCAATAATTTTAAAGAAAAAACCGTTAAAATAGGAAAGGCAAGATTAGTATCAAAGGATACTGATTTAATGCCTAGATATCGAAATATAAACCCTTTATTTTATGATGTTATAATATGTCCAAAATGCGGTTATTCGTCATTAATAAGCTATTTTGATAAAATAAAAAAAGATCAGGCAGAACTTATTATTTCAAAAATATCATCAAAATTCAAAGCAAGAATATATCCTGAAATTTACGATTTAGATACTGCAATAGAAAGATATAAACTTGCGCTTTTAAATTCTGTTGTTAAAAATGCAAAAAGTAGCGAAAAGGCCTATATATGCTTAAAAACCGCATGGCTTTATAGATTAAAAGATTCTAAAGAAGATGAAAAAAAATTCCTTGAGCAAGCATTAATAGGTTTTAAAGAAGCTTATGAAAAGGAATCTTTTCCTATATGCGGTATGGATAAATTCACTTTAATGTATTTATTAGGTGAACTTTCAAGAAGACTTGGCGATAATAATGAAGCACTATTTTGGTTTAGTAAAGTTATAGTATCAACTAATGTAACTCCAAGACTCAAAGAACTTGCAAGAGAGCAAAAAGATTTAATAAAAAACGGTTAAAATAAAAGCGGCTTTATGCCGCTTTTATTAAATAAATAAATTCACATTCGATTTTTCTGCTTCTCCAAGGAACGTTGCAACACCACCGATTTCTACCCCTTCCAAAAGTTCTTCTTGTTTAATTCCCATAACATCCATAGACATCGAACATGCAATAAGCTTCACACCATTTGATTTTGCTTGTTGAATAAGCTCTTCAAGGGATAAAATATTTTTCTTTTTCATTATCCCTCTTATCATTTTAGGTCAAATTCCTGCCATATTCATATTTGAAAGTTTCAATTTTCTGCTTCCCCTTGGCATCATTGCCCCAAACATTTTTTCAATAAAGTTTTTATTAACCCTTAGTGCAACATCCTTTCTTAATATATTAAGACCCCAAAAGGTAAAGAACATAGTAACCGGTCTTCCCATAGCTGCTGCACCATTTGCTATTATAAAGGATGCTATCGCTTTATCTAAATCTCCGCTAAATACAACAATTGTTTTTCCTTCAGGCGTTTCTACAACTTTATTATTTTCCATTGCATCCTTTGAAATTCCTTTTCCTTTCATAATATAGGCAGTATAATCGCAGCAACTCTTTTCAACACCTATTAATGTATTTCCTGTTCTTTCACACCAAGATTTAATATCACTGGTAAAGCCTGCATCGGTAACATGAACTTCAAGTACATCTCCATCCTGTACTTTTTCAATTTCTTTTGAAACCCTCATAATAGGTCCAGGGCATTGAAGTCCACAGGCATCAATTTTTATTGTTTTTTTTTCAGTTTTTTTTTCTTCAGTTTTCTTCTCAATATGCGTCATCTCATCGTTTAATTCTATATTACTATTAATTTTTGAAGTTGCAGCAGAATAAATATCATATCCTCCGCTTAAATTATAAACTTCAAATCCATTTTGAATAAGAATTCTATATGCTAAATAACCTCTAAGCCCAACTTTACAATATTCGAGTATTTTTTTATTTTTTGGTATTTCATTAAGCCTCTCCCTTAGATTATCAACTGGAATATTAACTGCTCCTTCAATATGTCCTCCCTGATATTCGACAGGAGTTCTAACATCCAATATAAAATATTCATCTTTATTAATATTTTCAATTTCATCCCAATGAATAACTTTCATATCTCCTTTTAAAATGTTAGCTGCAACAAAACCTGCCATATTAACTGGATCTTTTGCTGATGAATATGGAGGTGCATATGCAAGTTCAAGTTCTTCAAGATCATAAACTGTAAGATTGTGCCTTACTGCTTCTGCCAAAACATCTATTCTTTTATCTACACCATCTCTTCCTACAATTTGTGCTCCTAATACCTTCCCATCCTCAGGAGAAAATAAAAGCTTTATCTGCATAGTAAAAGCTCCTGGATAATATCCAGCATGAGAACCTGAAATAGTATAGGATTTTAAATATGGTATCCCCATTCTCTTTAAAGTTTTCTCATTTATTCCTGTTGATGCCGCAGTAAGATCAAAAACTTTAAGTATAGCTGTACCTTGAGTTCCTTTATATACGCTATCTCTTCCACATATATTATCAGCCGCAATCCTTCCCTGCTTATTTGCTGGTCCTGCAAGAGGTATAAGAGTATTCACTCCACTAATATAATCCTTTACTTCGATTGCATCTCCTACTGCATAAATATATGGATCAGATGTCCTCATATGCTCATCTACTTTTATTCCACCTCTTTCACCTATCTCTAGGCCAGCATCCTTTGCAAGTTTATTTTCTGGTCTGACTCCTACTGATAATATAGCCATATCAGTACTAAATTTTCTTCCACTTTTAAGCACTATTTCAACTTTGTTTTCACCTTCAAATCTTTCAACCGCATCCTTAGTTATAAGCTTTATCCCATTATCTACTAGATGTTTTTCAAGCATTCTTGCCATTTCAACATCAAATACCCCAAGAATCTGTTCAGTAGCCTCAATCAATAAAACATCTATTCCAAGTTCTTTTAAATTTTCGGCCATTTCAACTCCAACGTATCCGCTACCTATAACAGCTACACTTTTAGGGCTATTTTTTTGTATATATCCCTTTATTCTGTCAACATCTTCCATATTCCTTAAAGTCATTATCTCTTCTCTTTCTATACCCGGTATAGGTGGCACTACAGGATTTGCTCCAGGAGAAAGTATTAAATAATCATAGCTTTCTTTGTATGTTTTACCACCGGATATTATTTCTACTTCTTTTTTATTTCTGTCTATTTTTGTAACTTCACTATTTACTCTAATATCAATGTTAAATCGTTTTTCCATTCCCTCTTCTGTCTGAACTAAAAGCTTTTCTCTTTCCTTTATAATTCCTCCAATATAATAAGGAAGACCACAATTTGCAAAGGAAATATATCCCCCTCTTTCTATCATTAATATCTGTGCTGTTTCATCAAGTCTTCTTAATCTTGCCGCTGCACTTGCTCCTCCAGCAACTCCACCAACTATTATTATTTTCCTTGACATAATATCCTCCCCTTTATTATTACATTTTTATCATTCCCTTATAATTAAATAATATGCTAAAAATTAATCAAAGTCAATATACCCCTATTAGGTATTTATATTAATAATTTGACTTAAATTTTCAATTTGTTATACTTAAATATAAAAATCAATACCAAATTAATTGGAGGTTATTATGCTATCAAATGTTAAAGCTGTAATATTCGATATGGATGGTACTATAATTGATTCTATGTGGGTCTGGAAGCAAATTGATATTGATTATTTGAAAAAAAGAGGCATTCCTTTACCAGAGGATCTTCAAAAAACTATTGAAGGACTAAGCTTTACTGAAACAGCAATTTACTTTAAAAATAGGTTCTCTATTAAAGAGAGCATCGATGAAATAAAAAATGAATGGCTTGATATGCTTAAGGAATATTATGAATCAGTTATAGAAGCTAAAAAAGGAGTAAAAGAATTCTTATGTTTTTTGAAAAAAAATAATTATAAAGTTGGTATGGCAACCAGCAATCATATAGAACTTGTTAATTCAGTACTAAAGCGCAATAATTTACTCGAATACTTTGATACAATTGTAACTACCTGTGAAGTGCCAAGGGATAAATCCTATCCAGATGTTTTTTTAGAAACTGCTAAAAGGCTTAAAGTTTCTCCAGATGAATGTCTGGTATTTGAAGATACTATTTCTGCCGTTAAAGGTGCAAAATCTGCAGGAATGCGAGTTATCGGAGTATATGACTGCTACGGGACCTGTACTTCTGAAGAACTTTCAGATGCAACCGAACTTTTAATTGAAGATTTTGAGTGTATAGTTAAAAACTACTGCAAAAAATAAGGAGTACAATGCTCCTTATTTTTATATATTTATATATTTTTCAAGGTAGGGACTTATATTCATCGTTTTTTTCAAAATCTTATATTCTTCTAAAGCTTTGATATTCTTATCTGAAACTTTCCTTGCCCTTATTAAAAGATTCTTAGGTGTTTCAAGGGGAGAAATATATTCAACAACTGATACTTTATAACCTTGGCTTTCAAGAAGAAGAGCTCGTATTCCATCTGTTAATATATCAGCAAATCTTGCTTTAAATATTCCATACTTTATAATAGGATTAATTGTCTTAAATTCATATTGCTCTAAAAGCTCTTTATGACAACATGGAACACACACTATGGATCTTGCTTTTGTCCTAATTGCAAGTCCAAGCGCCATATCTGTTGCAATATCACAGGCATGAAGGCTTATCACCATGTCAATTTTTCTGTCAGGCATATAATTATTTATATCTTCACATATAAACTCCATATTTTTATATCCAAGCCTCTTTGCAATATCCTTTGATGATTGTATTACCTTTTCACTTCTATCAATTCCTATGAAATAGCAATTTTTCTTTTTCTTCTCCTTTATATAAAAATTAAGCACAAAGGATAAATAAGATTTACCACAACCGCAATCTACTATATTTATTACATCGGTATCTGATATATCATCTATAATTTCATCAATAAGTTCAACAAAATGATCAATTTGATTATATTTTCTTATCATATCATTCTTAACTTTGCCTTCACTTGTAAGTATTCCTATTTCCTTAAGGAGCGATGAAGCTTCAGATATGTTTATGTAATAGTTTCTATTTAAAATTTGAGAAGCTACTAACTTTTCTTGATTTTTCCCCAATTCGTTATTATCATTTTGTTTGATTTTAATGCCTTTATTATCAGCATATAAAATAGAAGTTTTTCCCCTCTCTTCAATAAAAAACTCAAGTGAATCATATTTTAATGCTTCAAGGCAAATATATGATGTTAGCTTTAAAAACTCAATACTTTCGCTTTTACCATTAAAGCTTAAAATATTTTTCTCAATATCGTACAAACCTTTATATTCCTTTAAACCTGACTTAAAATTAAAATAAACTTTTTTTAAAAAATCTTTATTCTCTAAAGCTCTATTAATCATTCCTTCAAGCATAAAATCTATTTTTTCAACAATTTGTTTTTTCATAGTTTTCTTCCTTTCAAGTATACTTTATAAAAGATTATACCATAAAAATTAAAAAGGGGCTTAGCCCCTTTTTATATTAAACGGCAATATATTCTGCTTCAAGTTTCGGCAACGTTTCAACAGATCCTCTAACTCCAACAATAAATTTTATGCCGTAATTTTCTCCTATATTTTTAGTTAGCTCAAAAAATTTAGACAATGATACATTATCTTCTTTAAGAATATTGTTTAAATTATCAACCACTATACATTCTATATCGTAATCTTCAGAGAGAATACCATAGATAAAACCTACGAAGGAATCAACCGAGGAAATGGGGAATTGAGAAACATCAATGAGACGAATTGAAGAATTAAGATCGAAGATGCTTTCCATATTTGTGCTAATATAAACAACATGACCTTTTAAATTTGACACAAGTTCATTTGCCATAGTAATAAGCCTTTTAGTCTTTCCGGAACCCTTTTCTCCGGCAAGTACTTGAATCATGTTAATCACCCCATATAATTTATTTTTATATTTTTATATTACTTTATTCAGAAAATTTTTTCAATTTTAACAATACTTCTTTAACCCTTTCATTTTGTATTATTCACTGTTTTTCTCTATTTATTCATAGTTTTCTAAGTTTTTTAACAATAATTTAACTTTACTTTATTATAAACTTTTTATAAAGATTTATAATATAAGCCCTGACCAAGTCAGGGCTTATACCTATATCAATTCATCAGCTGGAATAATATAAAACTTACATAAAGACAACTTAGATTTTAATTCTGCAATTATTCCTTCATCCTTGTATTCCTTTGGAGGTTCTCCTAATATTATATGTCCAATATTTTTACTAATTGCAAATCCAGCTATTGCTTCAGCAATTTCTTTTGATTTTAATACAGTAAGATCTGCCCCTACCCCCTTTGAAATATCAAATAAATATTCTAATGCATTGCCTTCATCTTTATTGCCTAAAATATCAGTACCTTCCTTAGCAACATGAATAACATAGAGATTGCTCCCGTATTTTTCTTTTAAAATTGCCCCCTTATTAATTAATCTTTCACAGGTTCTTTGTTGTGTAACACATACCATTATATCATCAGTCATATACACCTTCATAACCCCTTTCGTGGGTATATTACTTCTATATTATATTATACTATATAATTAATTTAAATTTCCACCCTAAGTATATTATTTTATCAGTAACATTGAACCTTTGCAACTTTGATATAGCTTAAAACCATTCTTATTTTTATAGTTTATCTATTAATTTCTTATTATTGATTAAAAATCCAATTTATTTATGTATTATTATCTTGTTTTTATTTTTAGCATAAAATATATTATATATATTAATAAAATAACTCTTTTTATCATGTATAATATTATTAATAAAACTATTAGGTGGTATATTATGGATATACAAAAATTAATACAGCTGCTTTCCAAGGAAGAAGGTCCAAAACTTGATTTTAAATTAAAACTTATAACTGATACAGAAAGCAGTAAAAAAGAATTAGCAAAAGATGTATGCGCAATTGCTAATTCAAGAGGTGGAAGAGGATATATACTATTTGGAATAGAGGATAAAACAAAAAGAATAGTTGGAATTAATAAAGAGGAATTCGGCGAAGAACATATTCAGCAGATAGTAAGTACAAGAATCGTCCCTCCTGTTCCTATATCTGTTGAAATAATTAATTTTCAAGAAAAAAATATTGGAATTATAACTATTTACAGCACCGAACAAAAGCCTCACCAAATAAGAGAAACAGGTAGCTTTTATATAAGAAGGGGTTCTACAATTGACATAATGCATAAGGAAGAAATAGCTTCTATGATGCAGGATAATGGGCTTATTACCTTTGAACTTATGCCTGTTACAAAAGCAACTATAAAAGATCTTAGCGATAATAAAATAAAACAATTTTTAACAAATTCAAATCTTCCCATAGAAATAAATAAAGACATTCTTTCAAGTACAGGCATTATTACCATAGATAAAGAATCTGGGGAATATCATCCTTCCTGCGAAGGAATTCTTTTATTTGGCAAATATCCTCAAAACTTTTTACCACATTCCATAATAAAAATCCATAACAATGTAAATATAAAACATCCTCAAAATAAAATAGCCGATGGTAATTTAATTGAAATGCTCGATAACACCTGTGAGTTCATTTTTAATTGCTTGAATGAATATCATTTACCAAAGGAATTAATTCAAAATTTACTCGCTAAGGCTGTAATTTATAGAGACTATTTTGAAATATATAATTGTGTTGAAGTTAATCTTAATAAAAACAGCATTGAAATAATAAATCCCGGTTTTTCAACAAAAGGGTTTGGAAAAAGCAAAGATGTTTATTCAAAAAGAAATATGTGGCTTTATTTAAAATTTCTATCTATAGATATAAACAAAAGATATTTTAATAATCAATATAACATTAAACAATACAAATCAGTAAAATTTTATAATATCTTATCTAAAAATCTTTTTAAAGCAATAATTCCTATTATAAAAATATAAGGAATCTATCCGCTTATTGCGGATTGATTCCTAACTTTTCATATATTCTTTTAATTTCTTCTTCATGATATTTTATAATATCGTTTAACTGTTTTTTCATATCATCATGATGATTATTAAAATTGGTCTTTAT
The DNA here is from genome assembly GCA_026417075.1 of Caloramator sp. Classification (GTDB taxonomy): domain Bacteria; phylum Bacillota; class Clostridia; order Clostridiales; family Caloramatoraceae; genus Caloramator_B. The sequence continues at coordinate 4,242 of JAOADY010000141.1, read as the reverse complement.
AAGCCATACAGGATTATATTCTTCTTCAACCTCCTCAACTTGGCATCCAAGGTTTAAAAGCCCTTCAAAATCATACTCATCGAATATTTCGTTATAATTTTCATCATCAACATCTACTTTCGTAGTTAAAAATAGATAAACAATTCCATTTTCAACATACGCCTTATATATATACTCAATCCCTGTTTCTATTTCATAGCTTCCAAGTTCCTTTGAAAGTATACCTTCATGCCTTTCCATTAAAACAATACTGTTGCCTTCCATATTGCCTCCTTCTGCAATTAGAACTGCATTCTTTCTTCAATATAATTTTCCAATTCATCTATTGATATTCTTACCTGCTGCATAGTATCCCTATCTCTTATTGTTACACAATTGTCATTTAATGAATCAAAATCATAGGTTATACAGAAAGGTGTACCTATTTCATCATGCCTTCTATACCTTTTACCTATGCTTCCTGATTCGTCATAGTCAACCATAAACTTCTTTGAAAGCTTTTCATATACCTTTTGAGCCCCTTCACCAAGTTTTTTGGAAAGAGGAAGTATAGCAGCTTTTATAGGAGCTAAAGCTGGATGAAGCCTCAAAACTACTCTGCTGTCATTTTCAAGTTCTTCCTCATCATAGGCATCAACAAGAAAAGCAAGGGCAACCCTGTCTACTCCTACAGAGGGTTCAATGCAGTATGGCACAATCCTTTCATTCGTATCAGGGTCAAAGTATGATAAATCCTCTCCTGAATGATTAATGTGCTGTTTTAGGTCAAAATCTGTTCTATCTGCTATTCCCCAAAGTTCTCCCCAACCAAAGGGAAATTTATACTCAATATCAGTAGTTGCATTGCTGTAATGAGATAATTCTTCCTTTGAATGATCTCTTAACCTCATGTTCTCTTCCTTCATTCCAAGACTTAAAAGCCAATTCTTACAATATTCCTTCCAGTAATTAAACCACTCGATATCTTCACCTGGCTTACAGAAAAATTCAAGTTCCATCTGCTCAAATTCTCTTGTTCTGAAGGTAAAGTTCCCCGGCGTTATTTCGTTTCTAAAGGATTTACCGATTTGTCCTATTCCAAAGGGAAGCTTTTTTCTTGTTGTTCTTTGAACATTTTTGAAATTAGCAAATATTCCCTGAGCAGTTTCTGGCCTTAAATAAATCTGAGACTTTGAATCCTCCGTAACCCCCTGAAAAGTTTTAAACATAAGATTAAACTGCCTAATATCAGTAAAATTATGAGAATTACACTCAGGGCATTTAATATTATTCTCCTTAATAAATTCCATCATTTTTTCATTACTCCATCCATCAACTAGTGGATTTTCAACTCCCTGAGATTTTAAATAATCTTCTATTAATTTATCTGCCCTAAATCTTGATTTACATTCTTTACAGTCCATAAGAGGGTCGCTAAATCCACCAACATGACCTGATGCAACCCAAACCTGAGGATTCATAAGTATTGCACAATCAAGTCCCACATTATATGGTGATTCTTGAATAAATTTTTTCCACCATGCCTTTTTTACATTGTTTTTAAGTTCAACTCCCAAGGGTCCATAGTCCCAAGTATTAGCAAGTCCTCCATAAATCTCAGACCCTGGAAATACAAATCCTCTTCCTTTACATAATGCAACAATTTTATCCATAGTTTTTTCAACTGACATCATAAAACCTCCTGACCTTTTTATTTTTTACAAAAATAAAACCTTTCATCCCTGTTAAGGGACGAAAGGTTGCCTTCCGCGGTTCCACCCTTATTGGCAAAAGCCCTCTTTATAAAAGATACTCAAGGACGCCATTCATCGTTATCCAATACCGGTCTTTCACCATCACCGGCTCGCTGAAAATGGAATAGGATTACTCCTTCCTCTCATAGTATCCATATATGACTTTTAATGTTATAATACCAAAAATTTTATTTTTGTCAATAAAAAATCAGTTAAATTTTTTAAAAAACGCGCTATAAATATTTTAAACTGAGCTTATATTTGATATACTATCCATTGTATAAAAACATTGATAGGATGGTGCAAATGATTAGACTTTGGGGAAAAATTATCAAAAACCATAAAATAATACTCCATGAAGAATACTGTTGCAATGAAAACATAGACTATCAGCTTCAGCTAAAAAAGTGCATTAATGAAATATGTAGCAAATTAGATATACAAAAGCCCTATTGGCTTCAAAAAAATCTTGAAGAATACAACAATTACAAAAAAACATCCTTTACTCAAGAAAATTTTATTGAAGAAATAGACTTTGACAGTTTTGAAATAGCAGTATTAGAAGAAAAATAGGGCTATGCCCTATTTTCTTAATCTCTTTTCTAATTCTTCCTTTTGACTTTCATAACCTGGTTTCCCAAGAAGCGCAAACATATTCTTTTTATAAGCTTCAACCCCCGGTTGATCAAAGGGATTTACTCCAAGAACATATCCGCTAATTCCACAGTCTTTTTCAAACATATAAACAAGCATTCCAAAATAATATTCATTAATTTTCGGAACATTTATTATTATATTAGGAACTCCTCCATCATTATGTGCAAGAACAGTACCTTCAAAGGCTTTCTTGTTTACAAAATCCATAGTTTTACCGCTTAAAAAGTTAAGCCCATCAATATTGTCCTTATCTTCATGTATTTCAACATCATATCTTGGCTTTTCAACCTTTATAACCGTTTCAAATATATTTCTCATACCCTCTTGAATATATTGTCCCATCGAATGTAAATCTGTTGAAAAATCAACTGAAGCAGGGAAAATACCTCTATTATCCTTTCCTTCGCTTTCACCATAAAGCTGCTTCCACCACTCGCTGAAGAAATGTAATGATGGTTCATAATTAACAAGTATTTCTGTTGTTTTTCCCTTTCTATAGAGAATATTTCTTAACGCAGCATAAAGATATGCAGAATTCTTTAATATATCAGTATTTTTATATTCATCAGCAGCATCCTTTGCTCCCCTCATTATTTCCCTAATGTCTACACCACTTACCGCAATAGGAAGAAGTCCTACGGCCGTAAGTACCGAATATCTTCCTCCAACATCATCAGGAATTACAAAAGTTTCATATCCTTCAGAATCAGCAAGCTTTTTTAATGCTCCTCTTTCTTTATCGGTCGTAGCAAAAATTCTCTTTTTAGCTTCTTCTTTACCATATTTCTTCTCTAAATATTCTTTAAAAATTCTAAAAGCTATGGCAGGCTCAGTCGTTGTACCTGACTTTGAAATAACGTTTATTGATACATCCTTTCCTTCAATCGCATCTAAAAGATCGCGAAGGTACACAGGACTTATATTGTTTCCAACATAAAAAATCTGTGGTGTATTTCTCTTATCCCTAGATAGCACATTGTAAAAGCTGTGATTTAACATCTCAATTGCAGCCCTTGCTCCAAGATAGGATCCTCCAATTCCAATTACAATAAATACCTCTGAATTTTTCTTTATCCTTTCTGAAGCTTCAACTATTCTTTCAAACTCTTCCTTATCATAATCATAAGGCAGATTTACCCATCCTAAAAAATCATTGCCTGCTCCTGTCTTATTATGGAGCTTGCCATGGGCATCTATTATCTGGCTTTTAATATTTTCAATCTCTTCTTCTTTTAAAAAGGCTAAAGTTTTAGAGTAGTCAACCGTAATCCTTTCCATAAATATTCCTCCCATGTTAAAAAATAAATTATCCATTTAATTCTAATATAATAAATATAAAATTTCAATGGAATGTTCATTTATATTTTCCCTATTATTTTAAAAAAAATGAATAACTGCATTGAAATTATTGCTGGTATACCTATTGTAAATTTTTTATGTTTTGTTTTGTGTCTGAACAAATACATACCTGCATATATTCCTATGCTTCCAAGAAATATAGCCAAAAGAAACAGTTTGCTTTCAGAAATCCTAAATTCCCTCCTTTTAGATTTAGTTTTATCAAAATACATAATAAAAAATGCGTATAGATTTATTAAGAAAACATAGCAAATAATAATTCTCATTTTCTCCACCTACTTTTTTATCGACTATAAAAACTATTAAAAACTTTTCAGCTCTTAAAAAAATATCAATATTTGTTATAATATTCTTATGATTGTGTTAAGTAAATATGAAAAAATAGCGTAGCTAGACGTATAATTACTCAAAATTACTTAGGTTTTTACTAAATTCTAAAAAATAGTTTTTAATAAATAGGAAATTTATAAAAAATAGGCATGCCGAAGGCACC